>NZ_JBICYR010000003.1:0-187081 GCF_043201175.1 Streptomyces sp. NPDC048337 | reverse complement strand
CCCCGCGCCCGCGGGCCCGGCCGGCACCCGCCTGCGGGGGGGGGGGGGGCCCCCCCCCCCCCCCCCCCGCCCCCGGGGGCCCCCCCCCCCCCCGCGGGGGGCCCCCCCCCCCCGCCGCGCCGCACCCGTCTGCCGCTGTTCCTCGCGGCCGCCGTCGCCCGCCGTGCCCTCATGCTGGCCGTCCTGCTCGCCGTGGTGTTCGCCGCCGTCGAACTGCTCCCCGGCGACGCGGCGACGGCCGGCTCGGAACGCGGCGACAGCGCCGCCGACGTCGAGGCCCGCCGACACCTGCTCGGCCTGGACCGCCCGGTCTGGGAACGCTTCGCCGACTGGATGACGGCCCTGCCCACCGGCGACCTCGGCACCAGCGCCCGCGGACAGAAGGTCACAGCACTGCTCGCCGACCCGCTCCCCAACACCCTCGTCCTCGGTGGCGCCGCCTTCTTCCTCACCCTCATCGCCTCACTCGCGCTGGGGTGTTGGGCCGCCACCCGCCCCGGCGGCCGCACCGACCGCCTCATCGGCCACACCGCCACGGCCGCGTTCGCCGTACCGGAGTTCGTCGTCTCGGTCGGGCTGCTGCTCGTCCTCTCCCTGTGGACGGGCTGGCTCCCCGCCGTCACCCTCACCGGAGCCGACGGCTCCCTCGCCTCCCGGACCATGCTGATCATGCCGGTCCTGGCCCTGGTGATCCCGCAGACCGGCTGGAACACCCGCATCGTCCGCGGCGCCCTCGCCGACCAGGCCCGCACCCCGCACGTCGAAGCCGCGCACCTCGACGGGCTGCCCGTCGCCCGCGTCGTACTCCGGCACGCCCTGCCCGGAGCGGTACCCGCCATCGCCACCGGAGTCGCTACCTCCACCGGCATGCTGCTCGGCGGCGCCGTCGTCGTCGAAACCCTCTTCAACTACCCGGGCATCGGCTCCGTCCTGTCCTCCGCGGTCAGCAGCCGGGACACCCCCCTGATCGCCGGGGTCGTCGCCTGCGCCGGAGCCGCCATCAGCCTGGTCCTGCTGGCCGCCGACCTGTTGCGCGCGAGCATCCTGGGAGGCCGGCCATGAGCGCCGCCAAGACCGCCGCCCCCGCGGTCGGCGGCCGCACCCGTACGAGGGGACCGGCCCTGCGCCGCGTCGCACCCGGCCTGCTCCTCGTCGCCCTGGCCCTGACCGGCCCGTGGCTCGCCGCCCACCCCCTCGACACCCCCGTCACCGCGCCCTACGCGGCGGCCGGCGACGGAGCGGTACTGGGCGGGGACCAACTCGGGCGCGACGTACTGAGCCGACTGCTGCACGGCGGCACCGCCCTCATCGCGGGCGCCCTCCTGATCGCCCTGGTCGTCACCGCCCTCGCGACCGTGCTGGGCTGCCTCGCCGTCCTGCGGCCCCGCCTGGGCGGCGCCATCGAGCGCACCGCCGACGTCTTCATCCTGCTGCCGCCGGTCCTCGGGATCATGCTCATCGCCCTCGCCTGGCCCGGCGGCGGACGCCGGGCCGTCATCGCCGCCGCCATCGTGCTGGGGACCCCGTACGCGGTCCGCATCGTCGCCTCCGCCGCCGCACCCCTGGCCTCCGCCGGCTACGTCGAAGCCGCCACCGCCCGCGGCGAGAGCCCCTCCTCCATCGCCCTGAGGGAAATCCTGCCCAACGTACGCGCCACCGTGCTGGCCCTGTTCGGACTGCGCTTCGTCGAAGCCGTCTACGTCATCTCCATGGCGGGCTTCCTGCAGATCGGCCCGCAGCCCCCGGCCGCCGACTGGGCCCTGATGATCCGGGAGAACGCGCCGGGCATCCTCCTCAACCCCTGGGCCGTCCTCGCCCCGAGCCTGGCCATCGCCGTCCTCGCCATCAGCTTCAACCTGGCCTCGGCCTCCCTCGCCACCCGTTCCGCACCCAAGGCGGTGACCCCCTCGTGAACGAACCCGCGTCCGCGGCGGCCCCGGACACCTCCGTGGCCTCGGCCGCCGGTCTGGAGATCCGCATCCCCGGAGGACCGGTCCTGCTGCGCCCGGCCTCCCTGACCGTCCGAGCCGGACGGATCACCGCCCTCACCGGGCCCTCGGGCTCCGGGAAGACCACCCTGCTCCGCGCGTTGATCGGCCACCTCCCCGCCGGTGCGGTCGTCACCGCCGGAACCCTGGAGGTCCTGGGCCGCCGGCCCCTCGACCTCGCCCCCGACGCACTGCGCCGACTGCTCCGCACCCGTATCGCCTACGTCGGCCAGGACCCCGGTTCCGCCCTCAACCCCCGGATGAGGATCCGGCGCATCGTCGCCGAGACCGCCACCGACCCGAGCGGGGCGGCCGTACTCGGCCTGCTGCGCGAATGCCGGCTCCCGGTCGACGACGGGCTCCCCGACCGGCGCCCCACCGCGCTGTCCGGCGGCCAGCAGCGCCGGGTCGCCCTCGCCCGGGCCCTGGCCCGGACCCCCGGGATCCTGCTCCTCGACGAGCCCACCGCCGGACTCGACTCCGCCCTCCGCGACGAGATCGCCGACCTGCTGCGTGACCTGGCCACCGCCCGAGGCCTGGCCGTCGTCCTGGCCTGCCACGACCCCGAACTCGTGAAGGCCTGCGCAGACGACATCGTCCGCCTCACCGTGCCCGGAGCCGCGCACGTACCCCGCCGGCGGACCGCCGGACCGACACCCCGGTCCACGGTGACCGCCGCCAAGAACGAGAACGGGCTGGTCGCGCACCGCGTCAGCGTGGCCTTCACCCACCGGGCCACCCGCCATCAGGCCCTCGACGCCGTGGACTTCAGCGCCGCGCCCGGCTCCGCCACCGGAATCGTCGGACCCTCCGGCTCGGGCAAGACCACCTTGCTCCGGGTCCTGGCCGGCCTCCACCCGGCGGACTCGGGCACCCTCGGCCTGGACGGCCAACCGCTCGCCCTCACGGCGCGGGGGCGCCCCCGCGCCCACCAGCGGCGCATCCAACTCGTACCGCAGAACCCACTGGACGCCCTCAACCCCTCCCGTACCGTCGGCGCCGCACTGACCCGGCCGCTGCGCCTGCACGGCCGTATGCCGCGGTCGGCCGTCGCGGCGAGGGTCGCCGAGCTCCTGCGCCAGGTGGAGCTCCCGGCCGACTTCGCCGACCGCTACCCGGGCGAACTCTCCGGCGGCCAGCGCCAGCGCGTCTCCATCGCGCGCGCCCTCGCCACCGAGCCCGACTTCCTCCTGTGCGACGAGATCACCTCGGCACTCGACCCGTGGACCGCGGCCACCGTCATGGACCTCCTGGCCGCACTGCGAGCCGACCGCTCCCTGACCGTGGTCATGGTCTCCCACGAACTCCACCTGATCACGGCCCACACCGACACCGTCCACCTCCTGGACTCCGGCAGACTCACCGCGCGCGGCCCCACCGCGGAGCTCGTACCCCACGCCTGACGGGGACGGCACGGTTTCGAGGCCGTAAGTCCCCCTCTTCGCGGACCAAAGCCCGGGGGGACGGACCGCGGGGGCTGTCTAGGTTGGCGGTATGAGCACCCACGCGCCCACGCCCCGCATCCTCGACCTCGACCGCGACGGGCTCTGCGCGCTCCACGGCCGCGCCCTGACGCGTGCCGTGGCCGCCGCCGAGGGCCGGACCATGGTCGCCGAGGTCTTCGCCGAGCGTGCCGCACTGTCGCCGCACCCCGACGGGCGCGGGGTGCACAACGCCGAGCTGGTGGCCGCCTTCGGTGCGGACATCGTGGTGCTCAACCTGATCGAGCGGGCGTGGGACGGCGAGCGGCTGCGGCTGCCGGGTCTCGGCGAGTTCACCTCCTTCACGGAGCTGGCCCGAGTGATCGGGCGGCCCGTGGCGGTGAACCTGGAACCCGGCGACGTGCCCGAGATCCGGCGGGCGAAGCCCGAGTACGCCAAGCGCCTGATCGACATGGGCGCCGCGATGCTGTGCATCACCGCGAACCCGGGCACGGGCGGCTCGTACGAGGCGATGGCGCGGGTCACCGAGGAGCTGCGCCGCGGCCTGGGGGACGAGGCCGCCCTCTGGTCGGGGAAGATGCACCACGCCGGACACCCGGAGCGAGTGACCACGGCGCGGCTGACCGCGCTGGTCGACGCCGGTGCCGACGGTGTGGTCATGCCCCTGCCGGGCACCCTGCCCGGGGTGACAAGGGAACTGGCCGCGGAGGCGGTGGCGGCGGTCCAGGACGCGGGCGCGATCGTGCTGGGCGCCATCGGCACCAGCCAGGAGGGCTCCCACGCGAACGTCGTTCCGCAACTCGCCCTGGGCGCCAAGGAAGCAGGCTTCGACGCCCACCACTTCGGCGACTCGTACATCCCCGGCGTGTGCGACCCGGAGGTCATGTACGCGTACTCGGTGGCCATCCGAGGCCGCCGCCACACGTGGAACCGCATGGCGCTCGGCAACCGCCACACCCCGGCCGCCTGACAGCGCCGCGCGCGTCGGCTACAGACTCGCGAGGAGGTCGTCGAGCGGGGCCGGTACCCGTGCGGGGTCGAGGGCCTCCACGAGGAGACGGCCGTAGCGGATCTTGCGGCCCTTCTTCGTGCCGAGGAAGCGCCGCAGCTGCTGGTGCCGGGACCGGCCGTGCTGCGCCGGCTGGCGCAGGAAGGTCTCCCACGGCCGCAGGTCGCCCTCGTCCATGATGATCTCCTCTACCCGCTCCGCGCCCAGCGCGCGGATGAGCTCGTCCTCCAGGTCCGCCACGCAGACGAAGAAGCCTCGCTGCGGGGCCCGGGCCCGCTTCAGGCCGCGGTCGTAGAAGGGCCGCTCGCGCTCGTCGCACAACCCCCTCAGCCGCAGGCCGAGACCGGGTGGCCCGAGGAGGCGGGCGTAGCGGCCGACGTTCATCGCCCCGCCCATCGGCACCACGCACACCCCTTCGGCGGCCAGGTCCCGTCCGCGCCGTGCGGCCAGCGCCTCGACGGCCTCCAGGTCGCTCGGTCCTTCCAGCAGCACCGCCGTCCGCAGCCCCAGCTCCGCGGAGAGATCCCCCGCCGGTTCGCCGGGGCCGCCGGCCGCCCAGTGGCCGACCGCGTCCCGGAATGCGTGTATGTCCACCATGGGGCGAGTCTGCACCGCTTCCGATCACCACGACACCGAATATTGGACGGGCACCAGCACTGCGGTCACCCCCGAGGACGCCATCGAAGAAGTGGCGTATAGGGTCATAGCGGACCGACCACCCGCCGCACCGGGCCGGACCGCCTGCCGCCTGCCCTGGAAACACCCCGCACCCATGATCACCGAAGCATCCCCCCGCACCCCGCCCTCTCCGGTCCCCGGGCCCACGCCCGAGGGGGCGGGGCGACGCAGGGTGACCGGCCGGGCGCCCGCCCCGCCCACCCCGGTGGCCGCCTTCCACAGCGTCAGCGCGGCGACCGCGGTCCTGCTGGGACTCGTCGCGATCGGCGCGATGCTGCACGAGCCCGTACTGATACCGCCGCTGGCGGCGAGCGCCGCCCTCGTGCACAGCGCCCCCGCCCTGCCGCTGGCCCAGCCGCGCAGCGTCATCGTCGGCCACCTGGTGGGCTGTGCCCTGGGCTACGCGGTCCTGGCGGCCGCGGGCAGCAGTGCCTGGGCCGCCGCCGCGGCCGCGGGTCTCACCCTCGCCGTGAACATGGCGGCCCGCACCCCGCACTCGCCGGGCGTCGCCACCGCCGTGGTCGTCGTACTACAGAGTCCCGCGGCCGACCGGTTCGTACCCCTGCTGTTCGGCTCCACCGTCCTGCTCGTCCTGACCGGCTACGCCGCCTCCCGCATCCGCCGCAAGGCACCGAGGTACCCCGCCTACTGGTGGTGAGCGGAAGCCCCCGGCCCGCCGTAGGGCGGGCGGCGCCCACCAGTTGGCGTTGCGCAGCAGGGTCATCGTGGCGGGCACCAGCAGGCAGCGGACCAGGGTGGCGTCCACCGCCACGGCAATGGCCAGGGCCGTCGCCAGCTGCTTCATCACCATCAACTCGCCCGTGGCGAAACCGATGAAGACCATGCACATCAGTGCGGCGGAGGAGCTGATGATGCGGGCGGATCGCTGGACGCCGACCTCGACCGCGCGGTCGTTGTCCAGGCCCGAGTCGTGGCACTCCTGGATGCGGGCCAACAGGAACACCTCGTAGTCCATCGACAGGCCGAAGGCCAGGGCGAACACCACCACGGGCAGCCAGTACCCCAGCCCGCCCAGGGTGTGCACCCCCAACACGCCGGAGCCCCAGCCGTCCTGGAAGACGAGCACCAGGGCGCCGAACGAAGCGCCCAGCGAGAGGGTGTTCATGACGATGGCCTTCAGCGGCAGCAGCAGCGAGCCGGTCATCATCAGCAGCAGGACGAAGGTGGTCAGGGCGATCAGCGCCGCCGCCTGCGGTGCGTGGTCGACCACCTCGGCCCGGAAGTCGATGTCCAGGGCGCCCCGTCCGGTGACCCAGACGGGGAAACCGGCCGGCCGTTCGGCGCGGATGTGACGCACCAGCCGGTCGGCGGGAGAGTCCGCGGCCCCGGCCTTCGGCACGATACGGAGGACCGCGACACCGGGGCCCGCCGGCGCGGGCGCACCCACCGACTCCACGTCCGGGCGGTCCGCGAACCGTTGCGCCCACGCCGCGAGACGGGCCGGCTCGGTGCGGGCGACGACCACCACCGCGTCCGGGCGGTGCTGCGGGAACCGCTCGGCCACGGCGTCGGCATAGCGGCGGGCCTCGGCGGCGGGCGGAAGCTGGCGTTCCCCGACGGGGCTGACCAAGTGCACGCGGAGGAACGGCGTGGCGCAGGCGAGCAGCAGCACCCCGACGCCGACCGCGACCGGCAGCGCGTGGCGCCGCGTCCGGCGGGCCAGCCGGGCGAACGTGCCGAAGTCCGGGTCGGGGGCGACGCACGCTCCGATCCGCTGCGGGAAGGCCGCCAGCAGCGCCGGGGTCAGGGTCAGCGCGGCGGCCAGGGAGAGGGCCACGGTCCCGGCCGTGGCCAGGCCGATCGCGGCGAAGAAATCGCTCGGGAAGGCCGCCAGCCCGCACAGGGCGGCGGCGACGATGAGCGCCGCGAACAGGATCGCCCGCCCCGCGGTGTCCATCGTGCGCACGACCGACTCCGGGACCTCGTGTCCCGCGGCCCGCTCCTCCCTGAACCGGCCCACCGTGAGCAGCGCGTAGTCGATGGCCAGGCCCAGCCCCACCATGGTGGTCGTCGACAGCGCGGGGGAGGTGAGGTCGTACCAGCGCGACAGTACGAGCAGCCAGAGCATCCCCGTTCCGACCGTGCACACCGCCGCCACCACCGGCACCGAGGCCGCGACCAGGCCGCCGAAGAGGACGTAGACCACGGCGAGGGTCAGTGGCAGTGTGATCATCTCGCTGCGTCGGGTGTCGGCCAGCGACTGCGCCGCCACCGCGCGGCGCGCCCGGTCGCTGCCACCGAGGGTCACCTCCAGGCCGGGGACGGCTTCGGGGATCCGGCGCAACCGGGCTTCGACGGCGCGTTCCGCGTGCGTGCGCGCCCCGTCGGGAAGGGCGCGCCTCAGCCGGACGGAGATCAGAGCGGCCTCTCCGTCCGCGGAGACCTCCGGGGCATGCCGACGCGGGCCGACAGGGGCGTTCACCGCCATGACGCCGGCGATCGCGGACACGTCATCCCGTACGGCGGCCAACTCCCTTTGAAACCCGGGATCGGACACTGGTGCGCCCGCCACGACCGCGTCGATCTGCCCTCCGAAGGAGCGGCCGGCGTCCATGAGGCGGTTGCCCCGGACCGACTCGTGCGCGGCCACGCTCCACGGATGCCGGTCCAGCCGGTCCATCACGGGCCCGACCGCGCACAGGCCCGCGCCCAGGAGCAGCAGCCACGCCAGCAGGACGAGCCGGTGGTGGCGGACGCACGCCAGGGCGAGCCGGGCCGACGCCGGCCTGTCGGAGGGGGCCTTCCTCAATCCGCGCATCGGTGGCCCCCGATCCCGTACGGGGAGCCGACCGTGACGTCTCCCGGCCGGTCCGCCGTCAGGCGGGTGACCCCGCTGTCGCCCGCCGGAGCCAGGCAGCCGCCCTCCGCCCGGAGCCACGGCGAATAGGCGATCCGCAGCGTCACGGTGCCGGGCACGGGCATCCGTACGACGACCTCGGCGCTGTCCGAGCGCACCACGGACGCGGGCGCGTCCACCAAGGGCACCGGTTCCCTGACCCGGTAGATCCGCCAGTTCTCGTCCCGCCACACCTCCTTCAGGTACGGGGGCCCGCTCCGCACGAGCGCGTACTCGCGCTCCGAGGCCGCGTCGAGCGGACCCTCGTGCAGTACGACGAGACCGACCGCCCAGTGGTCGAGCCAGTCGCGGTAGGCGGCCGGGGTGAACGTTCCCGCCCGTACGCCGGCCCCGCCGTACCCGTCGTAGAAGAGCGGTCCGCGGTCGACGTCGGCCTGCCGGTTCCAGCCGCGCGCCATGTTGACGTACGGCGCCAGCAGCGCTGCCTCCCGATGGCTGCGGGCCATGATCACCTCGACCCGGGTGCGGTCCGCCCCGAGCCGTTCGAGGGCGCGTACGACACCACCGGTGTCCGCCGCCCATCGGGGCACGGTCACCGTGTCGGCGACATGGGACGCGGTATTGCCGCCGACCCAGGTCAGGGCGAGCACGAGGGCGAGCACCGCGGAGGTCTGCCGCCAGGCCCGCAGCGGGGGGACGGGCCGGACTCCGCCGGCGCCGTGCACCGTCAGCACGGCGGCGAGCAGCAGGGGCGGGGCCACCAGGTTGGCCAGCCGTTCGGCATTGGTCCCGACCGGCGAGGGGATCAGCCCGGCGAGCACGACTCCGACCACGTACACCCCCGCGGCCGACCTCACCGTCCGCCAGGCACGTGGAACGGCCAGGGCGACGGCCGCGCCCATGAGCAGCGGGGGCCAGACCCGCAGGAGGGGCAGGGGCTGTGCGCCGTGGAACGGGAACAACCAGGCGCTCGCACCGAGAACGGCAACCGGAGGCAGCAGCAGGGCGGCCGCCCCCGGCCACCGGCCTCTCAGTGCACAGGCCGCGCCGACCACCACCAGGAACAGCCCCGCGACCGGGCTCGCCATCGCGGTCAGCACCCCGCAGGCGGCCGTGAGCGCGGTACGGCGCCGCCCGCTCGTGAAGGCCAGCACGGCGGCGAGTCCGAAGGCGACGCCCAGCATGAACGTCGAGCGCCCGGAGGCCACCTGGCACCACAGCATCAGGGCCGCCAGCAGCGCGGGCCACCGGGGGTGGGGCACGCGCGAGCGCTCCCAGAGCAGGCCCATCAGCCAGGTGGAGGCGAGTCCGCTCGCCGCGGTGACGGGGACCACCCCGAAGACCGCCATCAGATGGGGGGAGACGATGCTGTAGCCGGCGGTGTGCAGTCCGCCGTACCAGGACAGGTTGTAGACGGACCCGGGGTGGCGTGCGACGAACCCGGCCCATGCCTCCTGCGCGGCGAGGTCCCCGCCGCCCGTGGCGAGGACCCCGGCCCACAGGGCGTACAGCGGGAGCACGGCGGCGGTGGCGATCAGCGGTACGCGCGCCGCCGCCCCCGCGCCGAACGGCAGGACCGGGCGCGGGGGCGGAGCGAGTTCGAGTTCGACTGCGGTCACAGGGGGCGGACTCCGTTCGGCCGTTCTCCGGGGCTGCCCGGTCAAACGATCGAGGAGGGCCCGCGTACGCGGTCGACGACGATCACGCCCGAATGCCGGATCCGCCCGCGAACACCGCGCATCGTCGGCCGACGACACGGCTTCGCGCCAACTGTCCTTAATTTCGGGTGAGTTGCTACCTTACTGACCTATCTTCTAGGGCGTACGCCAGTTCGCCCCAGGAGGTCAGATTGCAGTACAGGCGACGCTTCCTCGCCTTACCCCGCGCGCTACGCCGCTCCCACCTGCTCATAGCCTTCGGCCTCGGCTCGCTGCTGATCGGGCTGATGCCGTGGCTCGGGGTCGCGGGCCCCGCAGCGGCCGGCCGCGCCCCGGAGCCCCGACCGGCACCCGTGCCCTTCGAGCAGCAGTCCGCGCAGCAGGCACCGCACCACGGCATCGCACCGGCGAACGCCATGGAGCCCACCGCTCCGGTTCTCGACCGGACCGGGTGGACGGCCACGGCGAGCGACGAGGAGACCAGCGGCGAGAACGGCCGCGCGGCCAACGTGCTCGACGGCAACACCACCACCATCTGGCACAGCAAGTGGACCGGTACCCCCGCGCCCCTGCCGCACGTCATCACCATCGACATGCACCGCACGGCAGTCGTCTCCGCGCTCGTCTACCGCCCCCGCGGCAACGGGGCCAACGGCCGCATCGGCGAGTACAGCATCAGTCTGAGTGCGGACGGACAGAACTGGGCGAGCCCGGTCGCCTCCGGGACGCTCGCGGACGACGGCAGCACCAAGACCCTGGGATTCGCCCCGCAGGGGGCCCGGTTCGCACGGCTGACCGCGCTCACCGAGGCCGGCGGCCGCGGCCCCTGGACCTCCGCCGCCGAGATCGACCTGCTCGGCGACCCCGGCACCCCGGCCGCCACCGTCGACCTGTCGCGTACGGGATGGACGGCCACGGCGAGCGACGAGGAGACCGGCGGCGAGGACGGCCGCGCGGCCAACGTGCTCGACGGCAAGCCCAACACCATCTGGCACAGCAAGTGGGCCGGCACCCCCGCGCCGCTGCCGCACAGCATCACCATCGACATGCACCGCACGACGGCGGTGTCCGCGCTCGTCTACCACCCCCGCATGGACGGGGCCAACGGCCGGGCGGGCGCCTACACCGTCACCACCAGCACCGACGGCACGGCCTTCGGGACGCCGGTCGCCGCGGGCACCTGGCGGGACGACGACACGGTCAAGACCGCGACCTTCACCCGTACCGAGAACGCCCGTTACGTACGGCTGACCGTGACCACGGAGGCCGGTGGCCGCGGCCCGTGGACCTCGGCCGGTGAGATACGCCTGAGCGGACCGGCCAGCCCGGCCGTCCACGGCGCCTGGGACCGGATCACCGGATTCCCCCTGGTGCCCGTGGCCACCGCCGCTCTGCCCGGCGACAAGCTGCTCGCCTGGTCCGCCTACGCGGTCGACCGCTTCGGCGGCAGCAACGGCTACACCCAGACCGCGATCCTGGACCTGAAGACCGGCAAGGTCACCCAGCGCCGCATCGACAACACCGGCCACGACATGTTCTGCCCCGGCATAGCGATGCTGGCCGACGGACGTGTGCTGGTCACCGGCGGCAGCAACGCCGAAAAGGCCAGCATCTACGATCCGGCCACCGACGAGTGGTCCGCCACCACCAGCATGAACATCGCCCGCGGATACCAGGCCATGACCCTGCTCTCCACCGGCGAGGCCTTCGTCCTCGGCGGATCCTGGAGCGGAGCCGCGGGGGACAAGTCCGGTGAGGTCTGGTCGCCCGACACCCGCACCTGGCGGCGGCTCCCCGGCGTCTCCGCCGTCCCGGCCATGACGGCCGACCCGAGGGGAGCCTACCGGGCCGACAACCACATGTGGCTGCACGCCACTTCGGGCGGCAAGGTCCTGCAACTGGGTCCGAGCAAGCAGATGAACTGGATCTCGACCACGGGCACGGGCGGCATCACCTCCGCCGGAACCCGGGCCGACAGCCAGGACGCCATGACCGGCAACGCCGTCGCGTACGACATCGGCAAACTGCTCACCCTGGGCGGCTCGCCCGCCTACGAGAACACCCCCGCCACGCAGCGCGCGTACACCGTGAGCATCTCGGGCAGCCAGGTCCAGGCCTCCCGTACGGGAGACATGGAGCACGCCCGCGCCTTCGGCAACAGCGTCGTCCTGCCCGACGGCAAGGTGGCCGTCTTCGGCGGACAGGCCTATCCGGTGCCCTTCAGCGACGCGACCTCGGTCCTGGCCCCCGAGCTGTGGGACCCCTCGACCGGCGCCTTCACCCCGCTCGCCACCATGGCCATCCCGCGCAACTACCACAGCGTGGCGAACCTGTTGCCGGACGGGCGGATCTTCTCCGGCGGCGGGGGCCTGTGCGGCGACTGCGCCACCAACCACGCCGACGGGGCCGTCTTCACCCCGCCGTACCTGCTCAACGCGGACGGCTCGCCGAAGCCGCGCCCGGTCATCACCGGAGACGTGCCCTCCAGGGCGACCCCGGGCACGTCCCTCACCGTGACCACCCAGGCCCCGGTGGCCTCCTTCGTCCTGATGCGGGCGGCGGCCGCGACCCACTCCACCGACAACGACCAGCGGCGGGTCCCCCTGGTGTCCACGGCCACGGGATCCGGCGCGTACACGGTGGCACTGCCCGCCGACACCGGCGTGGTCCTGCCGGGCACCTATATGCTCTTCGCCCTCGACGCCCAGGGCGTACCGAGCATCGCCCGCTTCCTCACCATCTCCTGAACCCGCGAGTGGTGCCCGGCCGGCCTTCGGGCCTGCCGGGCATCGCCGCTACTCGCCGGGCAGCGTCCGGCCCAGCTTGCGCAGCAGAACGGTCAGGGTGCTCCGCTCGTCGGCGGTCAGTCCGGCGAGGAGCCGTGCCTCGTTCCGGAAGTGCTCCTCGACCACCTCGTCGATGAGCTCTCGCCCCCGGTCGGTGAGCCGGATCAGACGACCCCGCGCATCGCTCTCGGCCGCGCGGCGGCCGACCAGCCCCGCGCGCTCCAGCCGGTCGACCCGCTTGGTCACCGCCCCCGAGGTCACCATCATCGACCCGCGCAGCTCCCCGGCGGTCAGCTCGTAGGGAGGCCCGGAGCGCCGCAGCGTGCCGAGCATGTCGAACTCGCCCCTGCCCAGGTCGTACCGCTCGAAGACCCGGCCGAGCCGCTCGTCCAGCACCCAGTGCAGGCGTGTGATGCGTCCGATCACGTGGGCGGGGCTGGGGTCGACGTCGGGCCGCTCCCGGTTCCACTGCCCGACGATGTGGTCGACCGCGTCGGATTCGGCGTCCTGAGCCATGACTTGACCAATCTCTTCCATGGAAAGTAATTTACCTTCCATGGAAACTATTGCATGGCGGGGCGCAGCGTGAACAGTCGGCACCTACTCACCTCGGGCGTGACGGCACTGGCGCCGGCGATCTGGGGGAGCACCTACCTGGTCACGACCGAATGGCTCCCACCGGACCGCCCACTGCTGGCCACCACGGTGCGGACGCTGCCCGCCGGCCTGATCCTGCTGGCCTTCTCCCGCACGCTCCCGACCGGGAGATGGCTGTGGCGCTCCCTGGCGCTCGGCGCGCTCAACATCGGTGCGTTCAACTTCCTGATGTTCGTAGCGGCCTATCGCCTACCGGGTGGCACGGCGGCGATGATCATGGCGGTACAGCCGATGTTGGTCCTGCTCCTGGCGGCGCTGCTCATCGGCGAAACCATCCGTCCCCGTCACGTGGCGGCCTGTGCCCTCGGTGCCCTCGGGGTCGTGCTGCTGCTGTTCAAGGGGACCGTGTCACTGGACTTCGTCGGCGTGGCGGCGGCCCTGGGCGCGGCGGCGTGCCTGGCCTTCGGCATCACGCTGACCAAATTCTGGGGGCGCCCGGACGGGGTGGGGCTCCTTCCCTTCACGGGCTGGCAGTTGGCCGCGGGCGGCCTGATGTCACTCCCGTTCACCCTGTCCATCGAGGGACTGCCGACCACCCTCACCGGAACCAACCTCATCGGCTTCGCCTACCTCATCTCCCTGGGCGCCGTGATCAGTTACGCGATCTGGTTCCGCGGGATCGAGAGGCTCCCGGCGCTGGCGGTCTCCTTCCTCGCCCTGGGCAGTCCGATCGTCGCGACCATCCTCGGATACCTGATCCGGCACGAGACGTTCTCGTTCCTCCAACTGCTCGGGATCCTCGTGATCATCACCGCCGTACTCCTGGCCCAACCCCGCCCGGCCACCCCCCGAGCCCGCCTCCCCCTACCGATCAGGAGCTGACCGCCCGGCCCCCGGCAGGGAACCGGCGCGCCGACCATCGGGTGAATGCCCGGCGATCCCGCCGGCGGCGGGATGGGATGGCTCGCCGAGCGGCACTCGTCGCGCCCGATCCAAGCCGAGCAGGAGGAGGACCCCGACATGCCCGTCGCAGACGCCGAGGTGGACGTGTTGATCGTCGGTGGTGGCCCGGTCGGCCTCACCGCCCGCGCACTGCTGGATCGCTGGGGTGTCCGGACGCTGTTGGTCGAGAAACACCGCGAGCTGTCGCCGTTCCCCCGCTCCCGCCTGGTCAACACCCGCTCGATGGAGATCTTCCGCCAGCTGGGCCTCGCCGCCACCATCGCGGCCCGCGCGTTCGCCCCGGAATTCGGCCGCGTCCGCTTCCGCGACACCCTGCACGACGCCGACTTCGCCACCGCCGCGATGGCCGGGGTCAACGCCCCCATCCCCGAAAGCCCCGTGATCGGCGTGGTCACCTCGCAGGACCGCCTCGAACCCACCCTGCTCTCCGCTTCGGACGCGAACGTTCGGTTCGGATCCGAACTCGTCGACCTGGCCGAAGAGCCCGAAGGCGTCGTGGCCTCGCTGGCCGACGGCCAACACGGAGAAAAGACCCGCGTCCGGGCCCGCTACGTACTCGCCGCCGACGGCGCCAACTCCACCATCCGGCAACGGCTGGGAATCGAGACCACGGGCCCCGGAGCGATGGCGGACTTCACCACCGTCGTCTTCGACGCCGACCTCAGCCGCTGGTCCGCCCGGCAGCCGGCCGGGGTCTACTTCACCGCTCACGGAGGATTCGCCCCGCTGTACCCCGAGGGAGGCTGGGCCTGGGTCGGCCCGACACCCGAAGACGCGGCGCGCGTCGACTGGTCCGACCTCGTCTCGCGCGCCCTCGGCCCCGAAGCCGACGTACGGATCGAGGTGTTGCGGGTTCAGCACTGGTGATGAACGCGTTCATCGCCGAACGATTCCGCCACGGCCGGATCCTGCTGGCCGGCGATGCCGCGCACGCGATCCCCGTCTTCGGCGGCATGGGCATGAACACCGGCCTCGCCGATGTGCACAACCTGTGCTGGAAGCTGGCGGGCGTCCTCCGCGGATGGGCCGGACCAGGCGTGTTGGACACGTACGAGGTGGAACGACTCCCCGTCGCCCGGCTCACGCTCCGCCAGGCGGTCGACAACACCCAACTCGCAATGCAAGTACAGAGCCGTCGCCGCGAGCAGATCCAAGCGGGCGAAGCGGCGCCTTCCCAGGTCGAACTGCCCTGGTCGGAACGCTACTTCGCCCAACTCGGCCTCGTGCTCGGTGTCGCCTACCGCTCCGCAGCCGTCCTCCCCGACGGCAATCCCCGCCCCGAGCCGTCCGAGGCGGGCACGGACTACCTCCCCACCGCGGAGCCGGGCCACCGCATGCCGCACCTCTGGCTCACACGCGACCGCTCCACGCTCGACGCCTTCGGCGAATGGTTCACCGTGCTCACCGGGGACCCCACCCCGTGGGAGCGGCAAGCCGCGGCGGCGGCCCCCTGGCCGCTGCGCGTCGAGGCCCTCTCCGACGAACACCTCGACCTCTGCGGGCTCCCCCCGCGCGGAGCGCTGCTCATCCGACCCGACGGCCACGTCGGCGCCCGCTGGCACGATCGCCCACCGCACGACTCCACCCTCCGCGACGCGCTCGCCGCCGTCTCGGGGCATTGATCGGGAAGCCGTACGCCCTATATATTGAACGCGTTCAGTTGAACGCGTTCAGGTCCAGGGGGTTTCGGTGGGGGAGCGTCAGAGAGTGTCGGCCCGGCAGTGGGCGTGGGCCGTGGCGGGGGTGGTCGTCGCCGTGTGCGTGGCGGTGTACGCGCTGATGTTCCCGTGGCACCTGCCCGGGTTCTTCGTGGTCAGCGCGGTCGCGGCCGCCCCGCCGCTCTTCCTGCGGCACCGTCCGAAGGCATTCGCCCGCGTGTGTGTCGCCATGGGGGTGGGGCTGCTGGCCTGGGGCCTGATCGGTGCCCTCGTCGGCCTGTTCCTCTTCCACCCGGCGGCGTTGCTGCTCCTCGTCGCGGCCTTCGTGGACGCCGCCAACCGCCCCGGCGCGTGGTGGCCGGTGGGCACAGCGGTCACGGCCGCAGCAGCCGTCACCTTCGTCTTCCTGCCGAACCCGCACCTGGATCCGGACAACGAACCACCACCCAGCTTCAGCGCGACTCTGGACTCCGCCGGCCGTTCCCGCGACCCGGAATTCAACCAGCGCAAGGAACGGCTGCGAGACTTCGGCGCCACCCGGACAGAGGTGTGGGAGGTGTCCGGGCAGTTCCAACTCCACGTGGGGATGCCCAGGAACTTCGCGGAGGGGCAGAGCCGGGAGGCACTCAGGGAGCAGATCGCGAGACTGCCGGGGGTCGTCGACGTCCGCTTCTGTACGTTCCACACGTGCGGCGGGTGAGCCGCCGGCCGCGCTCACTCGCCTTCACGTCCCGAGGGAGCCCGCGCCCAGCCGCCGCACCATGAAGACGTCGACCGGGTCCTGAGACTCCACGGTGAACCCGTGACGCTCGTACAGCCGCCGGGCGCCGCTGCCCTGCAGAACGTTCAGCCGGACCGGCACGCCGTCGGAGTCGACCCGCTCCAGCAGCCTCCGCAGCACGGCCGATCCGAGCCCCCTGCCCTGGATCCCCGGGTCGAGATAGAAATGCTCCAGCCACCGCCCGTCCTCGGCCGGGCGCACCGTGACGCAGCCCGCGAAGGCGCCGTCGGCCACGATGACCGAGGTGTGGTGCGGGGAGAACGAATCCCGCAGCCGCTGCCGGACCCGATGCTCGTCGAACCGCCCCAACCGCTCCAGATCCGGCCGCAACACCACCGCCCGCAGCTCGGCGATCGCCTCGACATCCGCCGCCTCCGCGGCACGCAGCGCCCACTCCATGGCCCGGAGTATCTCAAGGCCCGCAGTGGTATGACTGGCCACATGGCACTGAGCTGGAAATTGGTCATCGACAGCACGAACGCACCCGCCCTCGCCAACTTCTGGGCCGAGGCCCTGGAGTACGAGGTGGAAGACCCCAGCGCGCTCGTCGAACAGCTGCTGGCCGCCGGCCACATCGGCGAGGAGGCGGTGGTCGAGCACCGCGGCCGCAAGACCTTCCGCGGCTACGCCGCGATCCGTCATCCCGAGGACCCGTACGACCCGACGAGCGGCGTCGGCCGCGGCCGACGCCTGCTCTTCCAGGACGTCCCCGAGGCCAAAGCGGGCAAGAACCGCCTGCACATCGACATCCACAGCGAACCCGGCGGTCTCGGCGAGCTGGTGACCCGCCTGGAAGGCCTGGGCGCAACCCGCGTCCGGGAGTTCGACAAGGGCCCTGCCGGACACTGGTGGATCATGCGGGACCCGGAGGGCAACGAGTTCTGCGCGGCGTAGCCCGGCCGTCTCAGGTGGGGGGCGCCTGGCGCTCGACCGCGAGGACGAGTCGGTCCTCGATACGGGCCAGGACGCGGAGCATGGCGTCCTGTTCGTCCTCGCCCAAGCCCGCGGCGACGCTGTCTTCGAGCTCCGTCCAGACCTGCTCGACGTCCTTGCGCAGCGCGAGGCTGGCCGCGGTGGGTTCGATGATGGTGGCGCGCTTGTCGGTTTCGCTGGGGCGCCGACGGACGAAGCCCGCGACTTCGAGCCGCTTGACCGTACGGGTCATGGTGGCCGCGTCCGAGCCGAGCAGGCGCACGAGGTCCGTCTGACGCTGCGGGCCGAGGTCCCACAGCTGCATCATCACGAGCTCCTGCCCGGTGTGCAGCCCCACTCGGCGAAGGAGCTGCCCGGCGAGCATCCGGTGGAGCCGGGCGACCCGGAAGATCGCGTGGGTCATGGCTCCCGCCCGGATCGAGGGCGGCATGGGAGGGCGGGCCACGTCCGCGGGGGTGCCCGCGGAGGGTGCGGCGTCTGAGTCCTTCGACATGTGCTCACGGTCCTTCGTGCTGATTCCTGCTCGGCCAGGAAGATTCTATCGCCGCCTCTCGATCTCCGGGTGAGTGGCGCCTGCACACGGCGCAGCGTAGTTGCAGTGGCGTAGGTCACATTGAATTGGGAATCGGTCGGCGCATTTACTTGTTCGGACAAGTAATGCGCCCTGCCGGTGCATGCACTGCAACCGAGTCCGAACAGGAACCCGATCATGACCACACCCTTCGCCCCCTACGACCTCGGCGCCGTCCGCATGTCCAACCGGATCGTGATGGCCCCCATGACCCGCAGCCGCGCCTACGGCCCCGGGCAGACCCCGACCGACCTGATGGCGACGTACTACGCACAGCGCGCGAGCGCCGGCCTGATCATCACCGAGGGCGCGCAGCCGTCCGTCGTCGGTCAGGGCTACCCGGACACTCCCGGCATCCACTCCACCGAGCAGGTCGCGGCCTGGCGCAGGGTGACCGACGCCGTGCACGCCGAGGGCGGCTCGATCTTCCTGCAGCTGATGCACACCGGCCGGGTCGGTCACCCGAGCCTCATGGGCCTCACCCCGGTCGGCCCCTCGGCGGTCACGGCCAAGGGGCAGGTGTACACCCACGAAGGACCGCAGGACTTCGTCACGCCGCACGAGCTGACCGAGGAGGAGATCGCGGAGACGATCGCCGACTTCGCCGCGGCGGCACGCCACGCCATCGAGGCCGGCTTCGACGGTGTGGAACTGCACGGCGCGAACGGCTACTTGATCCACCAGTTCCTCGCCCCGAACTCCAACCGGCGCACCGACGCCTGGGGCGGCAGCCCCGAGCGGCGGATCCGCTTCGCCGTCGAGACGGCGAAGGCCGTGGCCGAGGCCATCGGTGCGGACAAGGTCGGCCTCCGCATCTCGCCCGCGAACCCCTACAACGACATCGACGAGAGCGACCGGCCGGACGTGGAGGCCACCTACACCGCCCTCGTGGACGCGCTCGCCCCGCTCGGCCTGGCCTACCTGCACCAGCTGGAGGCCGCCGACGTCCGCGACCTGGTCCTGCGCCTGCGCAAGGCATGGCCGGGCACCTTCATCCTCAACCCGTTCACCGGCGCGGACCCGACCGGCCCCGAGGCCCTGGCGCTCATCGAGGACGGCACCGCCGACCTGATCGCCTACGGGGCGCTCTTCCTCGCCAACCCCGACCTGCCGGCCCGCCTCGTCGCCGGCGGCCCCTTCAACACCCCCGACCGGGCCACCTCCTTCGGCGGCGACCACCGCGGCTACACCGACTACCCCGTCCTGACCTGATCGCGCCGGGTGAGGGTGCTCGCCGCCCGGCGGCCACCCTCACCGGCCGGGGAGGCGGCAGAGGGCCGTGTCCACCATCGACCCCCGCGGTGTACGTACGGGTGCCGCCCTCACGGCCCTTGACGCTCGCCGGCGCGGCGGGCAGGCCATCGGAGCGCACCAGAGCGCCCAGACCCTGCTGGACGCCATCCGGCCCGGCGGCGGCGAACGCCGGCGTCGGCGCCAGGGCACCCACCGTCATGACACCCGCGGCCACCGCGGCCACGGCCCGCCCACAGGGCGAACGAGCGCGCTACCCGGCCTCGGTGGCCGGGTGGCGCTGTGCTCCGGGGGAGTGGTTACTGCGCCGCCGTTGCGGCGGGGATGTCGACGCGGGCGGCCCTGTGGGCCGGCCAGAGGGAGGCGAGCAGCGCGCCCGCCAGGGCGATGAGCACGCCGAGAGCCAGGCGTCCCCAGGGCAGGACCAACGTGTAGCCCACGACGTGCTCCTGGAGGGTGCGCCCGAGTGCCCAGCCCAGGAAGACTCCCATGACCGTGCCGAGGGTCGCGCCGAGCCCGCCGAGGAGCAGGGCCTCCAGGCGGATCATCCGGGTCACTCCGGCGCGATCCAGGCCGAGGGCGCGCAGCGTGCCGATCTCCTTGCGGCGTTCGAGTACGGACATTGCGAGGGTGTTGGCGATACCCAGCGCGGCGATCGCCAGGGCCATGCTGAGCAGGGCGTAGAAGACGTTGAGCTGGTTGCCGATGTCTCCGCTGTCCCGGTCCCGGATGCCCGCCTGGTCGAGGACGGCCAGGGCGGGGTTGTCGCCGAAGGCGTGGGTGACGCCGGCGAGCGCGGCCCGGCCGGGGCCGCCGTCCGTGGCGACGAGGATCGCGTCGGTGTGCGGGGCGGAGTCGTAGCGCGCGACCAGGGAGTCGGGGGCGGTGATGCTGGGCAGCAGGTTGCTCTGCGGGTCCGCCCGGTAGATGGCTCCGATGGTGACGCTGCCCTGCTGGTCGTTCTGGCGTTGCAGCGGGAGGGTCTGGCCGACGTGCCAGCCGGCCTCCTTGGCCTTGAAGTCGGCCACGGCGATCTGGCCCTTGGCGAGGCAGTCCAGGGAGCCCTCGACCACGTCGTACCGCAGCAGCCGCCCGATGGTGGCGGGGTCGACGCCGGTCAGCACGGAGGAGATGCCGGCCAGGCGGTATTCGGTGGACTGGTTGAGCGGGCTGAACGCCGCGCCGGGCAGCTTCCTGAGGGGCTCCGCGGTGGCCGGGGTCATCCCCGTGCCGCCCCCGGCGGGCTTCACCAGGTAGTCGGCGGTGAAGTCGTGGGTGGTCGCACGGTCGAGGTACTGGGCGGCGGAGGCCCCGAGGACGGACAGGCCCGAGGCCAGGGTGAGCGCGATGGCGAGCGCGGCGGCGGTGGCGCCGGTGCGGTGCGGGTCGCGCACGGTGTTGCGGGCGGCGAGGTTGCCGTGCACCGGGTGGAGGCGGGTCAGCAGCGGCCGGAGCAGCGCGACGAACGGCCGGGACAGCAGCGGGATGAAGCCGAGGGTCCCGGTCAGGGCGAGGGCCGCGCCGAGGCCGATGACCATCCGGGCGTCCTTCCCGGTGGTGAGGGCTCCGTACAGCACGCCGACGGTGCCGGTGAGTACGAGCGCGGCGCTGAGGCCGGTGCGCAGCGAGCCGGCGCGCGCGGGCGCCGCGGGCTCGGCCGCGCCGAGGGCGGCGACGGGCGGGATGGCCATGGCCCGGCGGATCGGAAGCCACGCGGCGACCATGGGCAGGGCGGTCCCGACCAGCATCGACGTGATCACGGTGCCCGGGGTGAGGACCAGCGCGGCGGCCGGGGTGTCGGCGGGGGCGAAGAGCGTCTGCAGCAGGGCCGCGACCCCGGTGCCGACGGCGAGGCCGGCCGCGGAGGCGATCGCGCCGACCAGGAGGGACTCGGTCAGCAGGACGCGCCGCACCTGCCGGCGCGAGGCGCCGACGGCGCGCATCAGGGCCAGTTCCCGGGTCCGGCGGGCGACCAGCATGGTGAAGGTGTTGGAGATGAGGAAGGTGGCGACGAACAGGGCGACCGCGGCGAAGCCCAGCAGGATCTGGCTCATGGTGTCGCTGTCGGTCGTGGCGAGGTTCGTCTTGATCTGCGCGAGCCGGGCCCCGGTCACCGCGCCGGTGCCCTGGGGCAGCACCGGTTCGACCCGGCTGAGGAGCTGCTGCGGGTCGGTGCCGGGGGCGGCCGTGAGCTCGGCGTGCTGGTAGCGGTCAGGCTGGAGGAAGAGCCGCTGGGCGGTGGCGTTGGTGAACAGCGCCAGACTGCCCCCGGAGGGGAGCCGCATCCCGTCGGTGCGGAAGACCCCGCTGAGGGTGTAGGAGGCGGCGCCCTCGTTCGTGCCGACGCGTACGGTGTCACCGACGCGGTAGCCGCCCTGCGCGGCGGTGTTCTCGTCGAGGGCGACCGTGTCGTTGCCGGTGGGGCCGGAACCGTGGGTGAAGCGGTACGCGGGGTCCGTGCCGTCCGCTCCCGGGGCGAAGTTGCCACCCTGGTGGGACGGGCCGTGACCGATCGGCCGGCCGTCGCGGTCGGCGACGGCGGCGAAGCCGTCGACCCGGCCCGCGGCGACGGCGACGCCCGGGATCTTGGCCAGGGCGGCCACCGTGCCGGCGTCTATGCCGGCCGGCCCGCCGCCGCCGGGAGGGCCGTCGGACGAGACGTTGACGGCGATGCGTTCGTAGCCTTCGGTCGCGTGGGCGGTGGCGGAGCGGCCCAGGCTGTCGCCGTATACGAGGCTGCCGGTGATGAAGGTGACGCCGAGCATGACCGCGAACGCGGTCATCAGGAGGCGGGCCTTGTGCGCGAACACGTTGCGCAGGGCGGTACGGAACATGGGGTGCGGATCCTGGGAGGAGGGCTCGGCGGAAGCGAGCGGGTGGCTGGTTCGGTGGCGGCGAGGGCGCTACGGCGGATCAGCTGGTGCGGGCGCGGGCGTCGAAGTCCTTCATCCGGTCCAGGACCCGGTCCGGAGTCGGCCGTGTCATCTCATCGACCAGGCGGCCGTCCGCGAGGAAGACCACGCGGTCGGCGTAGCCGGCGGCGACGGGGTCGTGGGTGACCATGACCACGCTCTGGCCCAGCGCGCGCACCGAGTCGCGCAGGAAGCCGAGGACCTCCGCCCCGGCGCGGGAGTCGAGGTTGCCGGTGGGTTCGTCGCCGAAGATGATCGCGGGGCGGGAGACCAGGGCCCGGGCCACCGCGACGCGCTGCTGCTGGCCGCCCGACAGCTGCCCGGGCCGGTGGCCGAGCCGCTCGGAGAGGCCGACCATCGAGACCACGCGGTCCAGCCACTGCCGGTCGGGCCGGCGGCCGGCGATGGTCAGCGGCAGGGTGATGTTCTCCAGGGCGGTCAGCGTCGGCAGCAGGTTGAACGCCTGGAAGATGAAGCCGATCCGGTCGCGGCGCAACCGGGTGAGCTGGCGGTCGTCCAGCGTGCCCAGTTCGGTGGTGCCGATGCGGACGGAGCCGGAGCTGAACGAGTCGAGCCCGGCGGCGCAGTGCATCAGGGTGGACTTGCCGCAGCCGGAGGGGCCCATGATCGCGGTGAACTCGCCCTCGCGGAACGCCATGCTGACGCCGTCCAGGGCGACGACCCGGGTGTCACCACTGCCGTAGACCTTCGTCAGGTCGGTGACGGCGGCGGCCGCGCTCCCGGTCCCGGTCCCGGTGGTCAGGTGCGGCGTGAACGTGTCGAGCGTGTCGAGCGGGTGACGGGGATCGGCGGTCACGGGGACTCCTCTTCGGGTGCCAAGGGGTGCACGTCGAAGAGTGCCGGGTGCACGTATCGGAGCCTGGGCCGCCGTGTATCGGCGTTCGCGCGCTGCGTATCGGTTCTGTAGCGGGGGGCGAAGGGTCAGGCCGGCAGGCGCAGCGTGGCGACGGCGCCGCCGTCCGGGGCGTTGTCCAGGCGCAGCTCGGCACCGAGGAGCCGCGCCTGGCCCAGGGCGATGGTCAGGCCCAGGCCGTGGCCCGAGCCGCGCTCCGCCGCGCCCGTGTGGAAGCGGCGCGGGCCCTCGCGCAGCAGGTCCGGGGGAAAGCCGGGGCCGTGATCGCGTACGACGACGGTACGGCCCTCGACGGTGACCTCCACGGGGGTCTCCCCGTGCCGGTGGGCGTTGATGACGAGGTTGCCGACGATCCGTTCGAGGCGCCGCGGATCGGTCTCCACCGTCTGCGGGGTCCGCGCACCCCGTGCATCGGCGACGGCGACGCCGACCCGTGTCTCGAGTCCGGTGCGCGCCACGGCCTCGGAGACGACCGCGCCGAGCGGTACATGGGACCGGACCGGCTGCTCGGCGCCCGCGTCCAGCCGGGAGATCTCCAGCAGGTCCTCGACCAGGCCGCGCAGATCACGCACCCGGGCCCGGAGCAGATCCTCCGTCTCACCGGGCGGCAGCAGGTCCGCTGCGGCCAGCAGACCGCCGACGGGGGTGCGCAGCTCGTGCGCCACGTCCGCGGTGAACTGGCGTTCGGTGCGCAGCCGTCGGCTGAGGCTGTCCGCCATGAGGTCTACGGTCGCGGCGATGTCGGCCACCTCGTCGCGGCCCTTGGTGGGGCCGGTACGGGCATCCAGGTCCCCGGCGGAGATCCGGCCCGCGGTCTCGGACACCTGCCGCAGCCGGCGCCCCAGCACCCCGGCCCCGTAGACCGCCAGGGGCGTGGCCGCCGCGAGTGCGACCAGCGAGGCCACCGCCATGACCATGTCGAGCCGGCGCAGCTCGTGCAGCTCCGGGCTCATGTTGACCCGGAAGGCCAGCACCGGGCTGCCCGGGCCGGCGACCCGCTGCGCTGCCCAGGCCCTCGGGCCGACGTTCCCGTCGACGCGCCCGTCGTAGGCCGTGTGCCGGAGGCCGTCAGCCGGGCGGCGCAGTGCGGCGGGCAGATCGGCCGGATCGAGCTCGGCACCGTCCGCGAGGGTTCCGGTGCGCCGGTAGACGTCCATGGCCGAGTACACACTGTTGAAGGCCTGGGCCTCGGCCCGGTTCCGGATGTCCTGCGCGGTCCACTCGTGCACCAGCACGCCCACCGCCGCCGCGACCAGGCACGCCGTGGACGCGGCCAGCGCGGCGATCTTCCAGCGCAGGGGCACGCGGCCCGACCGCGGCCGGTGGGAGGGGCGCACCGCTCTCAGCGCCGGAGCTTGTAGCCGAAGCCGCGGACCGTCTCGATCCGGTCCCGCCCCAGCTTGCCGCGCAGCCGCTGCACACACAGGTCCACGACCCGGCTGTCCCCGTCCCAGCCGTAGTCCCACACCTCCCGCAGCAGCGTGTGCCGCTCCAGCACGATGCCCGGGTGGGCGGCGAACTCCAGCAGCAGCTTCAGCTCGGTCGGGGTCAGCGCCACCGGCCTTCCGGAGACGGACACCTCAAGCCCACCGGTGTCGATGGCCAGATCCCCGAACACGAGCACCTCACCCGCGTCCGCCGACGGCGCGGCGCCCGCGCCCTGCCCGCGATCCGGCGCCGGCGCGTACGTCGCGCGCCGCAGCAGCGAACGGATGCGGGCCACGAGCACGTACGTGTCGACGGGCTTGACCACGTAGTCGTCCGCCCCGGCCTCCAGACCGGCGACGACATCGAGCCCGTCGCCGCGAGCGGACATCATCAACACCGGCACCAAACTGCTCTCCCGGACCCTGCGGCACAGGCCGATCCCGTCCAGTCCGGGCAGCATCACATCCAGGATCAGCAGGTCGAAGCCCTCCTCGCGGAAGAGCTCCAGCCCGGCCAGTCCGTCGGCCGCGGACCGCATCTCATATCCGTAGCGCTCGAGGGCGACGGTGAAGGACCGGCGCATCAGCTCGTCGTCCTCCACCAACAGCACGCGCACAGGTCGCGAAGAGGCCGGGGCCGGGACGGACGAGGACACGGGCGCATGACTCCTGTTCGGGGGGCGTGAGGCATCGCCACCCTATGGCAGATATCGGGCGTGGCGCGTGCGCCATGGCCCGGCGGACCGAGCCGATGGACAACCAAGCGCTCCCTGATACGCGACCGATACAAACCCGCCAGGGGCCCCGGCGGTGTGATTGGCTACGCCGTATGGGTTTCAGGCGAGAGTTCCCCGGGCGTGCGGCTGTGCCCCCCTTCGACCCCGAACTGGGCGCCGCACTGGCGGCCCTGGGCGCGGAGGCGACGGAACCGATCACTCCGGACAATCTTGAGGCCCGGCAGGAGCGCGATGCCACGAGCCGGCCCCGGCCCACCGTCGGGGACCTGCGCGCCGACGGCCGTTTCGACGTGGTGGAGTTCCAGGTACCGGGGCCGCCCGGCGGGCCGGACGTCACGCTCGTGAGCGCGCGGCCGGCCGGGCTCGGCGGGCCGCTGCCCCTGCTGTACTACATGCACGGCGGCGCCATGATCATGGGCAATGCCTGGTCCGTGCTCCCGCGGATCCTCAGCGAGTGGGTCCTCCCGCTGGAACTGGCCGTCATCTCGGTCGAGTACCGGCTCGCGCCGCGCGCGCAGTACCCGCTGCCGCTGGAGGACTGCTACGCCGGGCTAGCCTGGGCCGCCTCGCACGCGGCCGAACTGGACATCGACGCCGACCGCATCGTCATCGGCGGCAAGAGCGCCGGCGGCGGGCTCGCCGCCGCCCTCTCCCTGCTGGCCCGCGACCGCGGCGGTCCGGAGGCGCTGGGCCAACTGCTGCTGTCCCCGATGCTCGACGACCGCGGCAGCACCTTCTCCAGCCATCAGATGACGGGCCTCGGCGTGGGGGACCTGACCTCCAACACGACCGCGTGGCAGGCACTGCTGGGAGAGCGCCACGGCGCCGAGGACCTGCCTCCCTACGCGGCCCCCTCCCGCGCCACGGATCTCGCCGGACTTCCCCCCGCCTACATCGAGGTCGGCTCGGCCGAGATGTTCCGGGACGAGGGGGTGGCGTACGCGAACGCCATCTGGCAGGCCGGCGGTCAGGCCGAACTGCACGTATGGCCCGGTGCCTACCACGGCTTCGACGGCATCGCCCCGAAGGCGACGCTCACCCAGGACGCCCGCAACGCCCGCACCCGGTGGCTCCGGCGCCTCCTCGCGCAGTCCCGTGCGGGGGACCGGCCGTCCTGACGGCCAACCGGGTACGGGGGCGTCACTTGTGCCAGATCTTCCGGTACGCCTCGCGGTAACCCGACGGATCCCAGGACGTGGCGCCGCCGCTGTTGTCGGCCGTGGCGATGTGGACCGGGGCGACGTAGCCGCTGGCCGGCCGGCCGGCGAACGCGCGGTTGAACTCGTCGACGATCTGCCAGCCCTGCTCGGCCAGCGGCTCGGGGACGGTGGCGGCCTGGAACTGCCCGCTGTCGATGCGCTGGAAGGCGGAGGGGTCGCCGTCGCCCGCGCCGATGTTGAAGGGCGGTCCGGAGCCCGGCTTGCCGGCGGCGCGGAGGGCCGGGGCGGCGTCGGCGAAGTAGAGGTCGTTGATGGCGACGGAGTACGTCCACTTGTCCTGGAAGCGGGACAGGAGGGAGGAGACCGCCTGGGGGGTGCGACTGCTCGCGTCCGGGATCGGGATGTTCTCGTACGTCAGCAGCCGCACGCCGGAGCAGGTGGCGAGCTCCTTCTTGATCAGGTCGGCCTTGTTCTTGGCGAAGGGGATCGAGTCGTCCGTGAAGAGGACGACTCCGGCGTCGCCGTGGGACCGGGCGATGATCCAGTCCGCGCTGATCCTCGCCACGTCCTCCACCTTCGTGGTGATGTTGGTGAAGAGCTCGGGGTCCTCGCTCGGGCCGGGGGAGTCCACCGCGTGCCACCCGATGAGCGGGATCCGCGCCGCCCGGGCCTGGGCCACCTGCTGCGAGGTCAGCCGGGGATCGAAACCGCCGATGACGATGCCCGCGGGTTTGAGGGTGACCGCCTGGCTGAGCGCGGCCTGGATGCCGGCGGGGGTGCCCTCGCCGTCGATCACCCGGAGGTCCCAGCCGATGACCTTCGCGGCTTCCTCGACGCCCTTGGCCACGCCCGCGACGCCGGGGTTGGTCATGGTCTGCGCGACGTAGACGAGGGTCCGGCTGGGCACCGCCGCGGGGCCGCTGGTCGGGCCGGTCCACGACGCGTCGGTGTTCTCGGCCCGTCGAACGGCCGTCTCGGCCTTCGCGAGTGTGGTGGGGCAGTCGGCGCTCGACGGCCCGGTGCCGGTCGATGGGCCGCTCCCGCAGCCGGCGGTCAGGGCGGCGGCTGCCGCGAGCAGGGCCGCGGCGGTGACGGTGGTCTTGCGGTTCGAGTACACGGTGCTCCTGGCGCGGGTGCGCGTACGAGGTGTTCCGGAGGCGTTCTAGCGGGGGCCGCGCAGGCGACGGCGGGCGGAGTAGCCGGCCAGGCCGACGGCGATGAGCAGGGTGCCGCCGTTGAAGAGCGGCGTGGCCCAGAACTGGGCGCCGAGCTGGCCGATGCCCGCGAGTCCGATGGCGAGGACGGAGACGGCCACAAGGGTGCCGAGCGCGTTGGCACGGCCGGGCCTGATCGTGGTGGACCCGAGCAGGGCGCCCACGAAGGCGGGCAGCAGGTAGTCCAGCCCGACGCTCGGGTTGCCGATCTGCTGCTGGGCGGCGAGCAGCACACCGGCGAAGCCGACGACCAGCCCCGATCCGGCGAAGGCGTAGACGGAGTAGGTACGGGTGGGGATGCCGATGATGCCGGCGGCGCGCGGGTTGGAGCCGATGACGTACAGGTACCGGCCGAGCGGGAGCCGCTCCAGCACCACCCAGAGGAGGGCCGCGACGGCGAGGACGTAGAAGGCGGGGACGGGCAGGCCGAGGAACCGGGAGACGTAGAGGTCGGTGAAGGAGGCCGGCAGGCCCCGCGGTCCCGGGACGATGCGGGTGCCCTCGGTGATCCAGCCGGTGCAGGCGTACATCATGCTGCCGGTGCCGAGCGTGGCGATGAAGGAGTCGATCTGCCCGAACTCGACGATGACGCCGTTGAGAGCGCCGACCGCCAACCCTCCGAAGACCACGGCGAGGCAGGCGAGGGGCCAGGGCCAGCCCGCGTTGACGATGAGCTGCATGACCATGACGTGCGCGAGGCCCAGCCCGTAGCCGATGGACAGGTCGAACTTGCCGGTCGCGATGGGGATCGTCGCACCGAGGGCCAGGATGGCGGGGATCGACTGGTTGGAGAGGATCGAGGAGATGTTGTCCCGGGTGGGGAAGGTGCCCGGCAGGGTGAGGGAGAAGACCAGGAAGAGCAGGGCGGCGAGCGCCAGGAGGCCGTACGTGCCGAGGGCGTGCCCGTGCAGGCGATCGACCAGGGACCGGGGCGAGGAAGGAAGGGTCATCGGCTCGTCGCGGGTCCGGTGACGGGGGGCATGGCCGAGGCGGTTCGGGTGAGTTCGGTGACGGTGAGGGCCGCGCCGGCCAGCTCGGCGCCCACGCCCCCGCGGACGAACACCAGAGCGCGGTGGCACACCCGGGCGACCTCTTCGAAATCGGTGGAGATGAGCAGAACCGCCAGCCCGGAGGCCAGCGCGTCGTCGAGCAGCCGGTAGATCGTCGTCTTGGCGCCGACGTCCACGCTGGCGGTGGGCTCTTCGAGGACGAGCAGCCGCAGGTTCCCGCGGAGCCACCGGCCGACCATGACCTTCTGCTGGTTGCCGCCGGACAGGGTGGCGATGGGCACCTCGCTGTCGCGGGGGTGCACCGAGAACCTGTCGATCAGGGCGGCGGCCTCGGCGCGCTCCCGCCGGGGACCGATCCAGTGCAGCGCCGGTACACGGGCTGCCCGGGGGTTCGCCAGGAAGTTCTCCCGTACGGTCAGTTCGGCGGCGCAGCCTTCCTCCTGACGGTTGGCCGCCACGAAGCCGACGCCGGAGTCGAGAGCGGCGCAGACCGTACGAGGGCGGTACGGGCGCCCGTCGAGAAGCACCCGCCCGCCGAGGATCGGCCGGGCGCCGGCGAGGGCGCGGCCCAGCTCCCTGTGGCCGGCGCCGGTCAGGCCCACCATGCCGAGGATCTCACCGGCCCGCAGGTCGAGGCTGACCCGGCCGGTGGACGCGGTCCGCACACCGTCGAGACTCAGGAGGGGCGGGCCGGCGGCGGGGCGGGCGGCGGGCGCGTAACCGGCCGGTTCGCGGCCCACGATGGAGCGCACCAGACGGGCGGGGCTGTGGCCGGTGAGCGGACCCCGGTCGACCACCCGGCCGTCGCGCAGGACGGCGAACGTGTCGGCGACCTCGTACACCTCGTCGAGCCGGTGGCTGACGTAGAGGATGCCGTGCCCCCGGTCCCGCAGGGCGTGCAGTACGTCGAACAGCCGCGCGCAGTCGGCGGCGGGGAGGGTGGCGGTCGGCTCGTCGAGGACGATGAGCTCGGCCCGTGTCGCCAGGGCGCGGGCGATGGCGACCAGCGAGCGCTCGGCCGGGGCGAGGTCGGCGATCCGGGCGTCGGGGTCCAGGTGCCCGGCGACGATCCGCAGGGCGTCGGTGCAGCGCTCCCGGGTCCGCCGCCAGGAGACCAGTCCGCGGCGGCGCGGGTATCCGGTGCCCAGGGCGATGTTCTCGGCCACGGTCATCCACTCGACGAGACCGAGGTCCTGGTGGATGAAGGACATGTTCCGCGTGGCGGCGTGCGTGCCGAGGGGGTGTCCGGCGACCGTCACCTCGCCCTCATCGGCGTGGTGCACGCCGGCCAGCACCTTGATGAGGGTGGATTTCCCGGCACCGTTGGGACCGAGCAGGGCGAGGACGCTGCCCCGGTGGATGTCGAGGTCGACCGCGGCCAGCGCGTGGGTGCCGCCGAACCGCTTGCCGAGGCCGCGCACGCGCACGAGCGGGTCTCCACCGAAGCGTGCGGGTGGGCTCATCGAGGTGTCGGGAGCGTCATGCACAGGCTTCTCCGGGGGTCGGCCTCCGAGTTCTTCCCGACTGCATGGGGGATTCTATGCCGATCTGCCCGCATAAGTACGGTATTACCTCGCCCGAACGCGCCGGTGACGGGTCACGCCGCTTCCAGTGCGCACTCGGCCCAGATCACCTTGCCGTCGGTGGTGTAGCGGGTGCCCCAGGCCTGGGCGAGTTGCGCGACGAGGAACAGGCCGCGGCCGCCCTCGTCGGTGGTGGCGGCATGGCGCATGCGCGGGGCGGTGCTGCTGCCGTCGTACACCTCGCAGATCAGGGCGCGGTCGTGGATGAGGCGTACCCGCAGGGGCCCGCTGCCGTAGCGCACCGCGTTCGTGACCAGCTCGCTGAGCAGCAGTTCCGTGGCGAAGGCGGACTCTTCCAGCCCCCACTGGCTCAGCCGGCCCACCGCGGCGGTACGGACGGCGGAGACGAGGGCCGGGTCGGCGGGCAGGTCCCAGGTGGCGATCCGCTCGGGGGGTACGGCGTTGGTACGGGCGACCAGCAGTGCGATGTCGTCGCCGGGGTGCTCGGGCGCCATGGCGTCGAGGACCGCTCGGCAGGTGTCCTCGGGGTCGCGGTCCGGGTGGGTCAGCGCGCGCCGCAGGTCGGCGAGGGCCACGTCGATGTCGCGGTGCCGGTCTTCGATGAGCCCGTCGGTGTACAGGACCAACTGGCTGTGTTCCGGGACGTCGATCTCCGCTGATTCGAACGGCAGGCCGCCCAGGCCGAGAGGGGGGCCGATGGGCAGGTCGGGGAAGGTGACGCTGCCGTCGGACCGGACCAGGGCGGGCGGAGGGTGGCCGGCGCTGGCCATCGTGCACCGCTGTGAGGTGGGGTCGTAGACGGCGTACAGGCAGGTGGCGCCGACGATGCCGGTGCTGCCGAAGGCCGGGTTGTCCCCGTCCTCCTCGCGGTCGAGGCGCACCAGGAGGTTGTCCAGGTGGGTGAGGAGTTCGTCGGGGGCGAGCTCCAGTTCGGCGAAGGTACGGGCGGCGGTGCGCAGTCGGCCCATGGTGGCGGCGGCGTGCAGTCCGTGGCCGACGACATCGCCGACGAGGAGGGCGACGCGGGTGCCGGAGAGGGGGATGACGTCGAACCAGTCGCCGCCCACTCCGGACTCGGCGGGCAGATAGCGGTGGGCGACCTCGACGGCGCCCTGTTCGGGCAGTCCGCGCGGCAGCAGGCTGCGCTGCAGGGCGAGGGCCAGGGTGTGTTCGCGGGTGTAGCGGCGGGCGTTGTCGATGCACAGGGCGGCGCGGGCGGCGAGTTCCTGGGCCAGGGAGCGGTCGTCGTCGCCGTAGGGGGCGGGGTCCTGCGAACGGTAGAAGCCGGCGATGCCCAGGAGGACGCCGCGGGCGAACAGGGGGACGGTGATGAGGGAGTGGATGTTGTGGGCGAGGAGCCGTTCGGCGTGCTCGGGGTCCTGGGCGATCCAGCCGAAGGCGGCCCTCAGGTCGGGTTCGAGAACGGGCTGTCCGGTGGCCACACTGCGCGCGTGGGGCGTGGTCGGGCTCAGGGTCACCTGTTCGCCGACCGGATAGAAGGGGCAGTCCTCGCGGATGCCGTGGACCACCGTGCGGTGCATTTCGGTGGGGTGGGCGGACTCCTCGCCGCGCAGCACCTCCTCGGGCAGGTCGATGGTGACGAAGTCGGCCAGGCGCGGGACCGCCGTCTCGGCCAGTTCCCAGGCGGTGCGGCCCACGTCCAGGGTGGTGCCGATGCGGTTGCTGGCCTCGGCCAGCAGCTCCAGGCGGCGTCGTGCGGCGACGGCGTACTTCCCGACCTCCGGCTCGCCCACCAGCACCAGCCCTCTGACCGTGCCTTTGGCGGAGGCGGCGGAGGCGGCGGAGGCGGTGGTGCCGGGTGCGGCGCGGGGGAGGCGGCCCGGCGGCGGGGCGCCGGGGGCCGGGGCGTGGGAGGGGGCCGGGGCGTGCCGCTCCGAGTCGTCGGGGAGCAGCGCCTCGATGACGACGCCCTCCACCCCGGAGGTGCTGGTCACGGGACGGCTCACGAGGGTGACCCGCCGGTCGTGGGACAGGGACACCTCGGCGGCGGCCCGCTGGGCGGCGGACATCAGCTCCGTGGCCTTCTGCTTGAGGACCATCTGGTCGTTCTGGTCCAGGTCGCTCTGGAGCAGGTCGTCCATCCCGAGGGCGTAGCCGTTGCGTGCGTCACCGCTGGTCCGGACATGGCTCCCCGCGTCGAGGTACGCCTGCAGCAGCCCGCGCTCGCGCGCCGAACTCTGCTCCATCAGCCGTCGTTCGATGGCTTCGGCCGCCCTGCGTACCAGGGGGACCAGCGCCGGATCCGCATCGGTGTAGGGATAGCCGAGGCACAGGACGCCCTCGATGTGCCCGCTGAGCTGGTCGCGAAGGGGGATGGCGGTACAGGCGCTCGACTGGGACCGCTCGGCGAAGTGTTCGGCGCCGTAGACCTGACACAGCCGCCTTTCCGCGAGCGTGAGACCGATGCCGTTCGTCCCCGCGAACTGTTCGGCGAAGACGAAACCGGGGACGCTCTGGATCGCGGCGAGACGGCTGACCATGGACTTCTCGCCGAAACGCCGTTCCAGCACCGTGCCGTGCCCGTCGGCGAGGCAGATGTTCATCTGACTGCCGGCGAACAGGGACGCCAGCCGGTCGAGCACGGGCCCGGCGGCGCGTACGATCCGGCCGTCCGGGTCGAAGTCCTCGGTGAAGGGGAGGTCGGATTGGTCCGGGGACAGCCCCAGCAGCCGGCTGCGCTGCCACGAGCTCAGGATCGGACTTCTCACGCTCCCCTCGACGGACTCGACCGATTCGCCGTGCAGGAATCGGTCACGGGAACGTACGGGGCCGATGCGGTCTCCCACGACCCCCATCTGCACCACTTCCCTCGCCGGAACCGCCCCGATCGACCGATTTGAGTATATTCCTCCCATTTTCTCGGTGGATATCCGAACGGGTGATCGGCCTGGCCGTTGATCACAGGATCGCGACCGGATTGACGGGCGAGCCCGTCCCGCCGGGGACGTTCAGTGGCGTCACGACGAGCATGAACTCGTAACGGCCCGCCTCGGCGCAGGCGGCGGAGAGCGGTTCGAGGTCGAGGTTGTCCAGCAGCGGCACCCCCATCGCGGTGACGGCGAGCACGTGGACGGGGGAGTGCAGCCCCTCGACGGGCGACGGCCGTACGTCGCTGTCCCCGTCCGCGCCGAGCAGGGCTACGGCCCGCTCGGCCAGCAGCGGCATGGCGTCCACGTGCCAGCCCGCACCGGCCGCGTCGGGATCCCAGGGGCCGAGGTCCCGGCGGCGGCGGAAGCGGCCGGAGCGCAGCAGCACCGCATCGCCGTCCCCGATCGCCACGTCGAGGGCCCTCTCCGCGGCGACGACGTCCTGCGCGCGCACCGCGTGCCCCGGTTCCAGCCAGGGCACCCCGAGGGCGGCGGGCAGGTCGAGGAGCACGCCCCGGGTGACCAGGGGGCCGAGCGCCGACACGGCGCCGAAGCGGGCGCCCCCGGCATCGATCACCTCGCGCGCCGGGTGGCCGTCGTAGAGTCGCCCTCGGTAGGCGACGTGCGACAGCGCGTCGAGATGGCTCACGCCCTTGCCGTGGTAGTCCACGGCGAGGAAGTCCTTGTAGACGGCCGGTTCGGGGGCCTCCACGTCGCCGAGGTCGGACATGTAGTGCAACGCGGGCTTCGCGTTGTCCGGCCCGGGCCGGGTGTCCCAGGGCAGCCCCATCGGCACGACCGTGCCGGACCGGATCAGGGCGGCGGCGCGCCGCACGTGGTCCGCCGTCACCCTGTTCCAGGCGCCGCGGTCGGCCGCCGCCCACCGGCCCCATGCGCGGACCGCCTCGAACAGCGCGTCGAACTCCGCGCGGGAGACCGGGGCGGGATCGGTGCTCATGTGCGCTCCGCGCCGTCGTTCAAGCGGACGGGGCCTCGCCGACCGGGCGGATGACCACCGGATACTCGGGCGACCCGTCCGGCACCGGGCACTGGGTGATCCGGGCCGCGATCTCGGTGACGCGGTCGAGGCCGGAGCACTCCAGCAGCCAGTAGCCCGCGGTCAGCAGGTCGCCGTCCGCGTACGGGTGGTCGGTGACCACCGGTTCGCGGCCGGGGGAGCCGGTGACGAACCGGGCCTCGGCCGGTGCGGTGAACCCCTGGGCGTCCAGCAGTTCCCCGGAGGCGGTGAGTTCCGAGTTGAGCTCGCCCATGAAGGCGACCATGGCCGTGATCTCGTCAGGGCTCCACCGGGGGGAAGCGGGCGAGGCCTTCCCCTCCATCGCGTCGTAGTCCGCCTGGCACGCCTGGACCGTCACGAAGTACTTCATCGGCACAGCCAACCACCTCGGAGTCGGCGCCGCCGGTCCCGAACCGGGCCCGATCGGTGTTTTCCCCCGAGAGGAGGGACCGCTTCAGGCTTGCAGTAAGTAATACGAAATCGTATAGTCCGAAATCATGAAGTCCGAATCCGTGTCATCTGAATCATCCGATTCATCCGAATGGTCGGCCCTGCTCGCGCTGCAGCGAGCCACCCACGCCACCCTGCAGGTGCTCGGGGCAGAGCTCGTCGACCTGGACCTGACCGCGTCCGAGATCAACGCGCTGGCCAACCTGGCCGACGGCCGCGGGCGGACCGTGTCCGAACTCGGCGCGGCCGTCGGAACCCGCCCCACCACGCTGACCAGCGTGCTGGACCGGCTGGAGCGGCGCGGCCACATCACCCGCGGCACTCGCCCGGGAGACCGCCGGGCGGTGCTCATCGAGCTCACCGCCTCCGGACGGCTGACCGCCACCACGATCCGGCAGGCCGTCACCGACCTGGAGCGCCGGGCGCTCGACGGCCTCCCGGCCGAGGCGATCGACAGCCTGCGCGCTGCCCTGCAAGCCCTGACGGAGGTGTCGGCATGACCCAAGGCGCCGCCGACTTCGAAGCGCTGATGGCCGAGGCGATGGCGGCCGCCGAGCGGTTCGGCCACCGGGAGCACGTCCACCTGACATGGCTGGCCGTGCGCCGGTTCGGCGTGCCGGCGGCCATCGAGCTCGTCAGCGACGGAATCCAGCGCACCGCCCGCTACGCGGGTGCGCCGCAGAAGTACCACGCGACCGTCAGCCGGGCCTGGGTGGAACTGGTCGGCCACCACACGGGCGAACACGACGAGGACGACTTCGCCTCGTTCGCCGACCACCACCCCGCCCTGTTCGACAAGCGCCTCCTGACCCGCTTCTACCGCCCGTCGACGCTCGCCGGCGCGCAGGCGAGGACCGGCTGGGTGGAGCCCGACCTCGCCCCGTTCCCGTGGCGTGGCCGGATATCCTGAGCAGCCCACGACCGAGCAAGGACAGAAGAACAGATGACGGCGAGCCTGCCCCCGTGCCCGAAGTGCTCCAGCGAGTACACCTACGAGATGAACGCCCTGATGGTCTGCCCCGAGTGCGCCCACGAGTGGGTTCCCGCCGCGGCCGGGTCGGACGACGCGGGCGCCTCTGGAGAGCGCGTGGTCAAGGACGCCGTCGGAAACGTGCTGAACGACGGCGACACCGTGACCGTCGTCAAGGCCCTCAAGGTCAAGGGCAGCCCGTCGGGGATCAAGGCGGGCACCAAGGTGCGCAACATCCGCCTGGTCGACGGGGTCGACGGCCACGACATCGACTGCAAGATCGACGGATTCGGCGCGATGCAGCTCAAGTCGAGCGTGGTCAAGAAGGCCTGACCTGCTCAGGCGGGGGTGAAGGCGTCCTCGGGTGCGCCGTCGAGGATGAATCCGTTGTCGAAACGGACGCGCACGGTGACGCGGAGCCCGTGCTCCTGGTAGGCGATCCAGTCGGGCCTGAGGCCACTGATCTCCTCTTCCAGCCGCTTCCTGCTCTCCGGCGGCATCGCCTGCCCGAAGGACTCCAGAAGTGACGCGAGCCGCTCGTACTCGCGTACCTCGTGACTCGGCCGGCCCTCGACGACCCGATCGACGGTGCCCTCGATCCCCGCCGCCAGCGCCAGCGACAGGGCCCCGGCCTCCGCCATCGCAGCGCTACCGATCACGAGGGTGTCCGCGGCCAACCTCACCCGCTGGCCTTCCTTCAAGGTCATGCTCCTTCTTCTCTCGGATGGATGCCGCTGTCCGCCCGGTGGGGCAGCGACCGTCGGCACGCGCGGGCGACAGCCCGCGTTGGTGCCATTGTCCGTGTTGACCTCGCCACTCATCGCCGACGGCTCGCGCGGCAGGTGCCCTCGGGCCACGGCCCCTGGCACGGCCCGGGATCAACGGGATCGGCCCCGCGGGCAATGGTGCGGTCACACCAGTCACACCGCACGGTCACCCGGGCGCCCGCGTCCTCAAGGCGCCCGGCGACCTCCTGCGCGACTTCGAACCACTCCGGCTCCATCACCGCTGCCGGCAGCTGGTCCAGCAGAACCCTGCTGTTCCAGAGACTGAGGCCCGTCACCGCTCGGACCGCACGGACCAGATCCAGCCGCCTGTCACCGACGTCCGTCAGCAGCACACGGAAGCCAGGCTCCTCCACACACCCTCCCCACCCGACCGAGCCGTCGGCCAAGTGAATCATTCGCCGGGTGTGCGCCACAGCGCGGCGGTCCGGCTGGTCGCCTTCCACAGGTCCGGGGTTACCGGTGGGGCGGGCCACACCTGGATCAGGTACTCCTCGACCGGGTCGCCCGCATCGCGCGGGTCGCCGTCGTCGCGGTTCCTGCCGTGGACGCGGATGCGGTAATCGCCCGGGCCGGGGAGGGTGAGACGGCCGGCCGGGTCCACCGCCGTGCCGGTCGTGGCGAAGTCGATGAACGCGGAGTGCCATGACACGGGCACCTCGGCCACGTCCTGCCACCCGTCCGGCTCAAGGGGCGGGGCCCCGTCCCAGAGTTGGGCCGTCACCGCGATGCGGCCGATCTCCTGCCCGCACAGGATGCGGGCGCTGCCGTCGTTCGGGTCGGCCTCGACCAGGCCGTTCAGCGTCCACTCGGGTTCGAACTCGGCCACGAGCTCCTCCTCCGTGAGGTCGATCGTGCCGGCGTCGACGTGGACGGTACGGGTGGTGGTGTGCTGCGGGGTGGGCATGCGGGGCCTTCCCTCGGTCTCGAATCGGAACGGGGCCGCACCCATGGTGGGTGCGGCCCCTGCTCCCGGTGTGCCGGTTCGGCGAAGTACCGGCGTACGGCCGCGTCAGTCGCTGCCGCAGCCCACCGGACCCATCGCCTGAGGCAGCGCCACCGCGCCCGCGGCCTTGAGGACGCGGACGTAGAACGCGTCGCCCTCCAGGACCCGCTGCCCGTTCAGCGACGCCTTGCGCAGGCTGCCCTCGCGGGAGTTGTCGCCCCCGTCGAGGAAGTGGCAGGAGTAGTCCGGGTTCCGGCTGGCCCCCTCCAGCGACTGGGCGAACGGGTACTCGTCACAAGCCAGCCCGCTGCCCGGCGGAGGCCGCGGCACGCCGCGGCCGCAGGCCACGTCACGGTTGGCGTCGATGATCGTGTCGTCGAAGGTGCGGTGCAGCGCGTACCGGGTGCCCGGTTTCCCCCACGGCTGGTCGAGGTTGCGCTGCGCCCAGTCGACGTGCCAGGCCACCGCGTCGACCCGCGGGTTGGCGGTGTCGAGCACCCACACGGCCGCGACGTCGGGATACACGCAGCCGCCCTTCGTGACGGGCGTGATGCGGGGCGTGCTGTCGCAGCGCGGCCGGAACGTTTCCCCGATGAGCGCGCTGCCCTCGTCGTGCCGGGGCGCGTCCAGGGTGGCGTACGGGCGGATGCTGTCCTTGGCCAGGGCCCGGCCCGGCGAGGACACGGTGAACTCGTACGTCCGCGTCTGGTTCGGGAACAGGAACTGCTCGCCCGACTCCTTCACGTCGCAGTAGTTGCACTCGAAGCCGACCCGGCCGTTGGTCAGCCAACCCGCCCACGAGGACGGGTCGGTCAGCCGCAGCTCGACCTTGTACTTCGACTCGTAGCGGTTGCGGGGGTCGAGGGTGGACGTGACCTTGGAATGCAGGGTCGCCCTCCCCGCGGGTGTTCCGTTGATCGTGTAGATCACCGGGATTTTCAGGTTCGAGCACGACTCGGTCCGGGTGAGCCGGATGAACCCTTCGGCACAGTCGATGGCCTGGGCGCTCGCGCCGCCCTCGCCGTCACCGTCGCCATCGGTGTCGGTGAGGGTGGTCGCCTTCTCCGGAGTACCCAGCGTGATGGCGAGCCGACCGGATCCGGAGTCGCTCGGTTCGGGCGCGGCGCCCGCCGGCGTGGCCACTGCCAGTGAGATCAGTACGGCCGTGCCGATGGCCGCGATGGCCGCGCGTGTCCTGCGTAACGGTCCTTTACCCATGCGGGTGAGTCCTTCGTCAGTCGAACGGATGGACCCGTGCATGCTCAAACGTTCAACAGTCGTAGGTCAACACGATGTTGAGATCTACCGGACCTCCTCACGCAAACCCCCCGAGGCGTACGCATATCCCGCACTTCGGCAGCTCGTGCCGGCGGCTGTTCGCGAATGCATCGGTAAGTGACGTGTATGTGTGGGTGGTTCGAAGAGTGTGGTCATTCCGAGGGGCCGGTGCGGAGGTCTCTTTGAGAAAGGTTGTTGAATAACGCTGACGCCCGGGGCGGCCTTGAACCAACTCCCGTAATCGGTCAGGGTTTCGAGCTGACCCCCGGAGATCTTTCGGCTCCAGCGGGGTTGCGCAGCACGCTTTGACGCCCCACACGTCAACACGAGGAGCACCCTCTTCATGTCAACTCATACGCACGCACGCACCCGTTCACGCGGCTTCCGGGTCCTTGCAGTGGCCACGGGAGTCGCCACTGCAACCGGTGTCTGCATGCTGTTGTCCCCCCTCGCCGGCGCGAACACCCCGGCCGAGGGAACGGTGTACGGGCTCGGCGCACCCGGTGCGCTCAGCGGCAGCTACATCGTCATCCTCGACAAGGACGCCGACAAACAGGCTCTCGCCAAGAAGTACGGCGGCGAGCTGCAGCGCACCTACACCTCCGCGGTCAACGGCTTCTCCGCAACCGGGCTTTCGGAGACCGACGCCAAGCGCCTCGCCGCCGACCCGGCCGTGGGCAAGGTGGTCCAGAACAAGAAGTTCTCCATCAACACCACCCAGGACAACCCTCCGTCCTGGGGCCTCGACCGCATCGACCAGACGGCGACCAAGGGGGACAAGAAGTACACGTATCCCGACGCGGGCGGCGAGGGCGTCACGGCCTACGTGATCGACACCGGCGTACGGATCAGCCACAAGGACTTCGGCGGCCGGGCCGCGTTCGGCTTCGACGCCGTGGACAACGACCAGACCGCCGACGACGGCAATGGACACGGCACGCACGTCGCCGGGACCATCGCGGGCACCTCCCACGGGGTGGCCAAGAAGGCCAAGGTCGTCGCCGTCCGGGTGCTCGACGACAACGGGTCGGGCACCACCGAGCAGGTCGTGGCGGGCATCGACTGGGTGACGCAGCATCACACCGGGCCCTCGGTGGCCAACATGAGCCTCGGCGGCGGCGCCGACGAGGCGCTCGACGAGGCGGTGCGCCGGTCGATAGCCGCCGGCGTCACCTTCGCCGTCGCGGCGGGCAACGAATCCTCCGATGCCGGGCAGGGCTCTCCCTCACGGGTCCCCGAGGCCATCACGGTGGCCTCCAGCACGGCCGACGACTCCCAGTCCTCGTTCTCCAACTTCGGCTCGGTCGTGGACCTCTACGCACCGGGCTCGGACATCACCTCCGACTGGAACGACAGTGACAGCGGTACGAAGACCATCTCGGGCACGTCGATGGCGACCCCGCACGTGGTCGGCGGGGCGGCCCTCTACCTGGCCGGGCACAAGGACGCGACGCCCGCGCAGGTCGCCCAGGCCCTGACCGCGGGGGCGACCCCCGGGAAGATCACCAACCCGAGCGCCGGAACCCCGAACAAGCTGCTGAAGGTGGACGAGAAGTAGTCGGACGCCCGTGAACGCGCCGGGGCCGTCGCACCTGAGGGGGATGCGGCGGCCCCGGCGTCATCGGCGGAGGGTCAGCGCACCCAGGGCCGCCACACCTGCTCGTTGTGCTCCACCCACTTCTTCGCCGCCTGCTCCGGGGACAGCTTCTCCTCGGCGATCATCAGCGCCACCTCGTTCTGCTCCTCGACGCTCCAGCGGAACCGCTTCAGGAACTCCGCCGCCTTCCCGCCGGCCTCCGCGAACCGCGTGTTCAGGTACTTCTGCAGCGGCGTGTGGGGATAGGCGCAGGCGACCGCCTTCGGATCGGCGTCACAACCCTCCTTGTACTCGGGCAGCTTCACCTCCGTCATCGGGACCCGCTCGAACAGCCACTGCGGCTTGTACCAGTACGTGAGGAACGGCTTGCGCTCCTTCGCGAACTGCCGGATCTGGGTGATCTGCGCGGCCTCGGAGCCGGCGAACACCACCTCGAAGTCCAGGCCCAGGTTCTTCACCAGCGCCTTGTCGTTGGTGACGTACGACGGGGAGCCGTCCATCAGCTGGCCCTTGCCGCGGCTCTCGGCGGTGCCCAGCTGGTCGGCGTACTTGTTCAGGTTCTTCCAGTCGGTGACGTCCGGATGGGCCTCGGCGAAGTACGTCGGGACGAACCAGCCGATGTGGCCGGTCACGCCCAGCTCGCCGCCCGCGGTGATGGTCTTCTTGTCCTGGACGTACCGCTTCTCCTGCTCCGGATGGCCCCAGTCCTCCAGGATCGCGTCGACCCGGCCCTGGCTCAGCGCGTCCCACGCGGGGACCTCGTCCACCTGGACGGTGTCGACGCGATACCCCAGCTCGTGTTCGAGCAGATAGGCGGCGACGGCGGTGTTCGCCTGGGCGCCGACCCAGGACTGGATGGAGAGGGTGACGGTCTTCGCGCCCTCCGCGGCGGCGTACGGAGAGGCCTGGCGGGTCATGTCGGCCGCGCCGCAGCCGGTGAGCACGGCGAGAGCGGTCACGGCGGCGAACGCGCCGAGGCGGCGACGGCCGCGCTGCTGATTGCGCCCGTTCATGTCAGGCCTCCTTCGCGGGCTGGGTAACCCGGTCGAGCATCAGACCGAGACAGACGATCGCGGCGCCGGCCACCAGGCCGGTCGCCAGGTCGCCCTGGGCGAGGCCGAGCACCACGTCGTAGCCGAGCGCGCCGCCCCCGACGAGGCCGCCGATGATGACGACGGCGAGTACGAGCACCACCGCCTGGTTGAGTGCCAGCAGCAACGCGGGCCGTGCCAGGGGAAGTTGGACCTGGCGCAGCTGCTGTGACCCGGTGGCGCCCAGGGAGCGGGCCGACTCCAGGGCCGCCGGGCTCACCCCGCGCAGGCCCTCGGCCGTGATGCGTACGACGGCGGGCAGTGCGTACACCACGGCGGCGGCCGCGGCCGGAGCCCGGCCCACGCCGAACAGCGCGACCACCGGGATGAGGTAGACGAACTGCGGCATCGTCTGGCACACGTCGAGCACCGGACGCAGCAGACGCCGCGCGCGGTCGCGGCGGGCGGCCGCGACGCCGATCGCGAAACCGAGGACGAGGGTGACGGCGACGGCGGCCAGCACCTGCGAGAGGGTGTCGAGGGAGGGCTCCCACACGCCGAGTACACCGATGGCGGCCAGGGCGAGGACGGCGGTCAGCGCGGTGCGCCACGTGCCGACGAGGAGGCCGAGCGCGCCGACCGCGAGCAGGAGCAGCCACCACGGCGTGGCCTGCAGCCCGGAGCGCAGGGGGTCGAGGACCCAGCTGGTGAACCGGGCCGCCCAGTCGGCGGTGCCGCCGACCACCGGCACTCCCGAGTAGAGGTGATCGGTCATCCAGCCGACCGCCCGGTTGACCGGCTCCGCGATCGGCACGGTCCATGACTCGGGCCACAGCGAGGTGCCCGCCATACGTCCCGCGACGGAGGCGGCGACGGCCGTGAGGACGGTGAGCAGCCGCCCGTACCAGCCCGCGAACACCCGTCGCAGCAGGGGCTGTTGATACGAGGGCACCGGCCTGGCGCCCAGCCGGGTGCCCGCCGCGTCGGCCGTGCGGTCGAGGACCACCGCGAGCAGGACGATGGGGAGGCCGGCGGCGAGCGCCGCACCGACGTCGACCGAGGCGAGGGCCTGGTAGACCCGGTCGCCGAGGCCGCCCGCGCCGATCACGGAGGCGATGACGGCCATCGACAGCGCCATCATGATGGCCTGGTTGACGCCGAGCAGGATCTGCCGGCGGGCCAGCGGGAGCCGCGCGGTCAGCAGGCGCTGGCGCCCGGTCGCGCCGAGCGAGGCCGCGGCCTCCAGTACCCCGGCGTCGGCCTCGCGCAGGCCGAGCGCCGTGAGCCGGGCCATCGGCGGAGCCGCGTACACCACGGTGGCCAGTACGGCGGCGGGGACGCCGATCCCGAAGACCATCACCATCGGCAGCAGATACGCGAACGCGGGCAGCACCTGCATGGTGTCGAGTACGGGGCGCAGCGCGCGGTCGGCCCGCGGCGACATCCCGGCGGCCAGGCCGAGGAGGGCGCCGACCACGACGGAAGCGGCGACGGCCACGACCATCAGCGCGAGGGTCTGCATCGTCGGGACCCACATGCCGAGCAGCCCGCACGCGGCGAAGGCGGCCGAGCAGGTGACGGCGAGCCGCAGGCCCGCCAGCCGCAGGGCGATGAGGCCGGCGAGGGCGGTGACGCCGATCCAGCCCGCGGCGAGCAGGACGACGTACACCGCGCGGACGGAGACCACCACGGCGTTGCTGACGTGCCCGAAGAAGTAGAGGAAGAGCGGGTGGCCGTCGCGGTTGTCGATGATCCAGTCACCGGCCCGGCCGAGCGGGCCGGAGGCGTCGACGACGAGGGCGGCGGGCCAGCTCCCGGCACCCGGGAAGGCCATCGCGAGCGGGAGCAGCACCACCGCGGCGACGGCGAGGGGCAGGACCCTGCGGCCGACGCGGTGGTCGAGCAGCAGGGCTTTCACGCGTCGGCCCGGCGCTCCGGCGGCGGACCGCCCGGGAGCTGCCTGTCCGCCCCCGGACGGCCGCCGCGGCTGTTCGGATCGGCCGCCCTGCCCGGGGTCCCGTACGGGTGTGGTGGTCGTGGTCATCGGCGCCACCTCCCCGGGCCGGGGACGGGGGCCGCGCAGCGGGTACGGCGCCTCATGCTGCCACCCCCCGCCCGGACGGGGCCGGCAGACCGGCGACCACCGCGAGCAGCCCCGCGTCGTCGACTACACCCAGGCAGCGGCCGTCGTCGACGACCCGCGCCGGGCCACCGCTGCGGGCGACGGCCTCGATGGCCTCCACCACCGTGGTCGCCGGCGTCAGTGCCGGGCCCTGACCGGCCTCGCCGTCCGTCGCGGGGCGCATCGCGCTGCGCACGGTGAGCACCTGCTCCCGTGGCACGTCGGCGACGAAGTCCCGTACGTAGTCGTCGGCGGGCGAGCCCACGATCTCCTCCGGGGTGCCGAGTTGCACGATCCGGCCGTCGCGCATCAGCGCGATCCGGTCGCCGAGGCGGAGCGCTTCGGACAGGTCGTGGGTGATGAAGACCATCGTGCGGCCCTCCTCGTGGTGGAGCCGGGCCACCTCGCCCTGCATCTCGCGGCGGATCAGCGGGTCGAGTGCGCTGAACGGCTCGTCGAACAACAGCACTTCGGGATCGGCGGCGAGGGCGCGCGCGAGGCCGACCCGCTGCTGCTGGCCGCCGGACAGCTGACCGGGCCGGCGGTTCTCGAGGCCTTCGAGACCGACCTTGCCGACCATCTCGGCCGCCTTGGCGCGCCGGTCGGGACGGCTCATGCCCTGGATCTCCAGTCCGTAGGCAACGTTGTCCAGGACGGTGCGGTGCGGCAGGAGGCCGAAGTGCTGGAAGACCATGGAGGCGCGGTGGCGGCGCAGTTCGCGCAGCCGGGCCGGGTCCATGGCGAGGACGTCCTCACCGTCTATGGCGAGGGATCCGGCCGTGGGCTCGATCAGCCGGGTCAGGCAGCGCACGAGGGTGGACTTGCCCGAATCGGACAGGCCCATGACGACGAAGACCTCGCCCTTGCGCACGTCGAAGGTGACGTCGCGGACGGCGGCGGTGCAGCCCGTGCGCTCGCGCAGTTCGGCGGCGGGCAGCGCGGCGTCCTCGGAGCCCGGCACCAGGGCGGCCTTGCGCCGGGGGCCGAAGACCTTCCACAGGCCCTGTACGGAGAACACGGGCGCGGCGGCGGTGTCCGGCACGGCGGGGGTGGTAGGGGAGGCGGTCACCGGACCTCACCGCCCAGCAGCTCGGCGGCCTTCTCGCCGACCATGAGTACTCCGATCATCGGGTTGACCGCGGGCATCGTCGGGAAGACGGAGGCGTCCGCGATGCGTATGCCGTCGAGGCCCCGCACCTTCAAGTCCGGCCCCACCACGGCGGTTCGGTCGTCGGCGGCGCCCATCCTGCAGGTGCCGGCCGGGTGGTAGACGGTGTGCGCCACCGAGCGGGCGTACGCGCTCAGCGCCTCGTCGTCGGTGATCTCCGGGCCCGGGCACACCTCGCGCTTCAGCCATCCGGCCAGCGGCTCGGCCGCGGCGATCTCGCGGGCCAGCTTGATGCCGTCCACCAGCGTCCGGGCGTCGTAGTCCTCCTCGTCCGTGAAGTAGCGGAAATCGAGGGCGGGTTTGACCTCGGGGTCGGCGCTGGTGAGGTAGAGGCGGCCGCGGCTGCGCGGCTTGGGGATGTTGGGGGTCAACGAGACGCCGTGCGCGGGGCGTTCGTAGCCGATCCGCTCCGGGTTGTCGGTGAAGGGGACCTGGTAGAAGTGGAACATCAGGTCGGGACCGGGGGAGTCCGGGTCACGCCGGACGAACAGGCCCGCGTCGCTGTCCATCGCCGAGTTCTCGGGGATCGGGCCGTTCGTCTCCCAGACGATCACGGATTCCGGATGGTCGAGGAGGTTCTCGCCGACACCGGGCAGATCGTGGACCGGGGGAATGCCGAGGGCCTCCAGGTCCTCGCGGGGGCCGATGCCGGAGTGCAGCAGCAGGCGCGGGGTGTCCACGGCGCCCGCGCACACCACCACCTCGCGGCGGGCGGTGATCAGCGACTTCGTACCGTCCGCGGCACGGACGTGGACGCCGCGCGCCCGGGTGCCCTCCAGCTCCAGGCGGTGGGCCCAGGTCTCCAGCAGGATCCGCAGGTTGGGGCGGTCGTCCATTACCGGGTGGAGGTACGCCACCGAGGCCGACGAGCGCTTGTTCGTCTCCGGGTGGTAGGCGAGGTCGAAGAACCCGGCGCCCTCGTGGAACGGCTTCCGGTTGAAGCCCTCGACGCGCGGCACCCCCAGCGCGCCCCGGGCGGCGTCGACGAAGTCGCGGGCGATGGCGTTACGGTCCGCCTCGCCGACCGGCACGATGTTGTTGAGGAGCCGGTCGAAGTAGGGGTCCATGGCGGCCGCGTGCCACCCCTCGGCGCCCGCGTCCGACCACTCGTCCCAGTCGGAGGGGAGCGGCTTGAAGGCGATGAGGGTGTTGTGCGAGGAACAGCCGCCCAGCACGCGGGCCCGGCTGTGCCGGATGTGCGAGTTGCCGCGCGGCTGCTCGGTGGTGGGGTAGTCGTAGTCGAGTTCGCCGCCGAGCAGCCCCATCCATCGGCGCAGGGTGAGCACGTCGGGGCGGTCGACGTCGCTCGGTCCGCCCTCGATCACGGCGACGGTGACGTCCGGGTCCTCGGTCAGCCGCGAGGCGATCACCGACCCGGCGGTCCCGCCGCCGACGACGACGTAGTCGTACTCGTACGCGTCCTCGTGGTGCATGGTGGTGTTGTTGCTGTTCATGTCTCTCCTGCGCTTCAGCCCGCGAACCAGCGCACGGGGCGCGGAGCGAGGTTCTGGTACACGTGCTTGGTCTCGCGGTACTCGGCCAGGCCGGACGGGCCGAGCTCGCGTCCGATCCCGGACTTGCCGAAGCCGCCCCATTCGGCCTGCGGCAGGTACGGGTGGAAGTCGTTGATCCAGACGGTGCCGTGGCGCAGCCGGCCCGCCACCCGGCGGGCGCGGTCCGGGTCGGTGGTCCAGACGCCGCCGGCGAGCCCGTACTCGGTGTCGTTGGCGAGCGCCACGGCCTCGTCCTCGGTGCGGAAGGTCTCGACGGTCAGGACCGGTCCGAAGACTTCCTCGCGCACCACGCGCATGCGGCGGTGACAGCGGTCGAGGACGGTCGGGCGGTAGAAGAAGCCGGGGCCCGGGGGCCGTTCGCCCCCGGCGCGCAGCACGGCGCCCTCGGCGAGCGCGGAGGCGACATACGACTCGGTGCGCTCCAACTGGGCGGCGGAGACCAGCGGTCCGCATTCGACGCCGGGATCGGTGCCGCGGCCGATGCGGATCTTCTCGGTGCGGCGGGCGAGTTCGGCGACGAAGCGCTCGCGCAGTGATTCCTCGACGATCAGGCGGGAGCCGGCCGAGCACACCTGGCCGCTGTGCATGAACGCGGCGTTGAGGGCCTGGTCGACGGCCGTGTCGAAACCGTCCTCGGAGGCGCAGGCGTCGGCGAAGACGACATTGGGGTTCTTGCCGCCGAGTTCGAGGGCGACCTTCTTGACCGTGTCGGCGGCCGCGCGCATGACCTTCGTACCGCTGGCGAGTCCGCCGGTGAAGGAGACCAGGTCCACATCGGGGTGGGAGGCGAGGCGGGCGCCGACCGGATCACCGGCTCCGGTGACCAGATTGGCGACTCCGGCGGGCAGGCCCGCCTCCGCCAGCAGCTCGACCAGGGCGACGGTGGTCAGCGGGGTGATCTCGCTGGGCTTGATCACGAAGGTGTTGCCCGCCGCCAGGGCCGGGGCGATCTTCCAGCTGGCCTGGAGCAACGGGTAGTTCCACGGGGTGATCAGGGCGCACACCCCGACCGGCTCGTGGACGACGACGCTGCGGATGTCGGGGGATCCGGCGTCCACGACCCGGCCCGCCGCCTCACCGGTGACGAGGTCGGCGAAATAGCGGAAGGCGTCGACGACGCAGTCCACGTCCACGCGGCCCTCTTCGAGCGTCTTGCCGGCGTCCAGGCTCTCCAGCAGGCCGATGCGCTCGCGGTCGCGCTGCAGCAGGTCGGCCGTGCGCCGCAGCAGCGCCGCCCGCTCGGCGACGGGGGTTCCCGGCCACTCCCCGCCGTCGAAAGCGGCCCGTGCGGCGCTCACGGCCGCGTCCGTGTCGGCGGTGTCACCCTGGGCGACCACGGCGAGGACGAAGGCGTCCACCGGGTCCAGGATCTCCCTGGAGGCTCCCGAGGCCGCGGACCGCCACGTTCCGGCTGTGTAGATGGTCTTCTGCTCCGACACGACGATCTGTACCTCCGGGTTCCGTCAACGCGGCGGACCCGCGGTGACCTGGCGAACACCGCGCATGCCTCCTGCCCCGGAACTCATGTCCCATCCGTCACCGGAAGTGACTGGAGTCACGCGGGAGGAGGGGGTGGCGTGAGCTCAGGCGCGACGGAACAGGTCGTCGTCGGTCACCGGCCGCGGGCCCGCCCACGACAGGCCCGGGCGGCGGGGCACCTCACGGCCCTGGGCGAGCCACTGCCGCTCCACGGCGTCGTAGATCGGTGCGTCGGATGCCTGCCAGAACTCCTGGGCCGGCCGGGTGAATCCGGCACACTCCGGAGGAGAAACGGTTTTCCGGTCCATGCTCGGATTCAACGAATCGGACCGCCCTGCGTGACGGCACGTAACCGTTCCGTCATGTAATAGAGTCGAGTGGGTGAATCGCGACAACTCCCCTGAATCCAGGGGCATACCCGACCCCCGTGTACCGTGGTCGAGCCTCGGCGGTGAGAGCGCCGAGGAACTGCTCCGCGGGACCAGTGCCCGGCTGCTGCCCGTCGAATCGCTCACCCCGGAGATGGCCGGCAACCTGCGGTACGCGCGCGTCGTGGCCGACGGGCTCGTCTTCGCCTACGCCCTCGACGGACCCACCAGCGTCCGCGTCCTCACCGACGACGACGTGGCGCGCGTCGGGCTCCAGGAGCTGGGGCAGGCGGCGTACGGGAACCTGATGCGCGTTCCCGTCACGCACGAGGACGTGCCCATCGAGGGACGCGCGACGCTGCACTCCGTCTACGGCGACTCCCACTTCGTCGCCGCCAAGGCGCTGTACCTGTCGGAACTGGCCCGACGGGTCACCGGCGAGCCCCTCCCGGCCGCCGGCGCCCTCGTCGTCGTCCCCACCCGGCACCTGCTGGCCTACCACCCGATCGCCGACGGCTCGGTGGTCGATGCCCTCAACGACCTGGCCTCGTACGCCCTGGGCGCCTACGAGGACGGCCCGGGGCCCCTGTCACCGCGGGTCTACTGGTGGCACCGGGGCGGCCTGACCTCCCTCACGGTCATCGACGACGACACCCGTACCTTCTCGCTCCAGCCGCCGCCGCAACTGCTCGGCCTGATGAAGGGTCTGGTCCGCCTCGACCTCGCCGGCCGGATCGCCACCCCCGCCGCTGACCGGGCCCCCGACGTCACCGAACTCACCCGTACCACGGCCGAGTCCACAGCCCGACTCGCGCAGGACCCCTCGGGGCTGGGCGACGCCTTCGCCTCCGCCCTGGCACTCGCCCACGCCCACTGCGCCACCGACCCCAAGGCGTCGCACATCGACACGTGGGACGCGTGGGCCACCGCCGTGCAGCTGGGCTCCGCGCTGTTCACCGGATCCGCTCCCATGCCGTGCCACCTGGGCGAGGACCACGTCACGCAGCTGCCCGCCACGCCCGCCGACCCGCCCGCGGACGCCCGCGCCTGGCTCGACGCCCTCTACCTCGCCGTGGTGTGCCGCGAGCACGACCGGGTCGCCCGGCTGTGCCGGGTTCCGCTGGAGACGCTGCGACAGGACGACTCCGTCGACACCTACGTCCTGCACTGGATCGACACCCTGCGGACCTACTTCTCCGCCGAGGGCTCCATGGACGCGGTCGTCGAGCAGCTGCTCGCCACCATGCGGACGTCCATGCCCGAGAACCTGACCCACGCGCCGGACGACTTCGTGAACCGGATCGACTTCCAGCCGGTCGCGCTCTTCCACCGCCTCGTCGCGCGGGACCACGACGCCTTCGCGAAGGCACTCGCCGGGGCCGTCGAGGAACACGGCGGGTACTGGGGCGATTCGTCGGCGCCGCGCGCCCGCCTGGCACTCGGCCCCCTCGCCATGGCCTGCCTGGCCCACGACGCCGGCTTCCCCGTCGACCTGACACACCGGTACCTGCCCACGTACCTCCTCAACCGGCAACGCATCGAACAGATCCCCTGACGGCATAGACCCGCGCGGGCGCGCCCGGCGGCCGATCGGGGGACAATGGGGACATGGCTGGCGCGGGTCTGCCGTCGGACGGCACCCGGCTCCCGGGCGAGGGGCGCTACGGTGAGCGGGTCTTCCGTCCCGACGAGGGAGGCGAGGGCGACCGTATCGACCTCGGAGCCCTCACCTACGACGAAACGACCATGGCCCGACTGCGACAGCTCGGAGCCGGCCCCGGCTGGACCTGCCTGGACGTGGGCGCGGGAACCGGAACGGTGGCGCGAAGACTGCTGGCCGAGGCGGGCGTCGCGGCGGTCCTCGCGGTGGACCGCGGCGTACGGTTCCTCGCGGCGCACCCCGTACCGGGACTGACGGTGCGACAGGAGGACATCACCTCCGACGACTTCGCCCCGGGGCTCTTCCACCTGGTCCACGCCCGGTTCGTCCTCATGCACCTGCCGTCCCCGCAGCGCATGGTCGCCAAGCTGAGCGGGCTGCTCGCCCCCGGCGGAGTACTGGTCATCAGTGACGCGGTCGACCTGACGACGGAGTCCGCGCCCGTCACCCCGTACACCCGCGCCATGCGCGCCATGTGGCAGGGGCTGCGCGACACCATCGGGACCGACGTCTCGCGGGTTCCCCGTCACCCGGAGCTGCTGCGCGCGGCGGGGCTGGAATCCGTGGCGGCCGAGATCCTCGTACCGCCGCTCGAACCGGGCAGCGCCATCAGCAGGTTCTGGGCCGATACCTGGGACCGGGCCGGGGAGGCCATGGTGGGAACGGGCCTCGTCGACCGCGCGCAGATCGACGAGGCCGTGCGCTACCTGGATTCCCCCCGGTGCACCGGGCTGTCACCGGGCATGCTCACGGCCTGGGGCCGCAAGGGCTCAGTGTGAGGCAGCCGGTACGACCGCAACGCCGGTCAGGCGCTTGAAGTCCCCGCCCGAGGCGAGTACCTGCTGCGCCCCGGTCGCGGGGTCCACCCGGAACAGGGTGCCCACGCCGTTCAGGGCCTCGTTGTCGGTGATCAGGAGGCTGCCGTCGGCCTCGATCGCGAGGGCCTGAGGGGCGACGAACCCGCCGCCCGAGGCCACGGTGGTCTGAGCCCCGCTCACCGGATCCACCTTGATCACACCACCGCCGAAGCCGGCGAAGGCGTTCGCGTCGGCCACCAGGATGCTGCCGTCGCCGTCGACCGCCACCCCGATCGGGCTGCGCAGCTCACCGCCCGAGGTCACCGTCGTACGGGCTCCGCCGGCCGGGTCGACGCGGACCACCCGGGCCGAGTGGTCGCCACCGCCCGCCATGGCCTGCTCGACGACGAGAATGCCGCCGTCCGGAGCCGTGCACAGCTTCACGGGCCGCGGCGGAGGATCGCCGCCTTCCCCCGTGCCCAGGGACACCACGGTCTGCTCACCCGTGGCGGGATGGACCCGGATCACGGCGCCGAATCCGGCGGCGAAGCTGTCGGCGACCAGGATGTGCCCGTCGGCCTCGACGGCCACGTCCACCGGGGCGGCGAACTTCCCGCCGGACGACACCTCCGTCTGAGTCCCGCCCCCGCCGGGCAGCCGCAGCAGCGCGCCGGTACCGGGGAAGAACCGGTCCTTGCTGATCAGGACGCTGCCATCGGCCTCGATGGTGAGCCCGGTCGCCCCCTGGAGGTCACCGCCCATGGCGACCAGCCGCGGCTCACCGCCGGCCGGGTCGACGCGGAACACCGCACCGGCGCAGCCGAAGGCCTGGGAATCGCAGAGCAGGATCGTGCCGGCGGGAAGACGTTCCTGGACGGCCATGGCAGCTCCTCGGAAGTAGGGACGGCCCGGCCACTCAACCCCACCACCCACCGCCGCCGGGCGGACCGGCACTCGCCACGCCGCCGCGCGGGCGGTGAACCGCCCGTTCGAAGCACCCGCCCGCTCCTACGGGGCCTTCTCGCTCACGGGCGCCCAGGGAGGTCGCCGCCGGAGCCGTGAACGCGAGCCCCTGATCGGTGACCAGCCGCAGGTCACAGCCCTCGGCGCCGGTCACGGACAGCCGTACGAGGACCTCCGCGGCCGGATCGGCGACCCGCAGCCGATGCGGTCCGGGTCTGGGTGGTAGTCGCTGTGGGCCAGGGCGGGGAGGGCGGTCGCCGTCCGCGCCGCGCAGGGTGGCGTCCCAGGAGGCCAGGGACACCTCGTCGTCGGGGGTCCAGGGGCCGTTCCACACCTCCACCGCGTCCACCTCCTCGTAGCCGAACTTCCAGGCGCAGCCGATGCAGGTGGCGTGCGGGTGGGCGGGTACGACGAGTCCGCCGGCCTGCCGGACGGCGCGGGCGAAGCGCCCGAACCGGCCGTCGCGGGCCCGGTAGCGCCAGTCGACGAAGGTGCCCGGATCGGTGCCGACGGCCAGGACGTGGCCGGTACGGGTGGTGACCTCCTCCCCGGTGAGCACGAGCAGGCCCTCGGCGGCGGCGCCCGCCCAGGCGCCGTGGGAGCTGTGGGTGTTGTGCTCGGAGGTGTTGATGAAGTCCAGTCCGGCGGCCCGGGGGCGAGCGCGACGTGCCGGCGGCCGGGCTCCAGCGGGCCCGGCAGATATCCGGGGGTGGCGTCGTCGCCGCGGAGGAAGAACTCGCCGCGGGCGCCGCCCGACCAGCCGCGGAAGCCCCGGCCGCCGAGCGCGGTGCCGTGCTGGTCGAACAGGCCCATGTCGAGGGCGTTGCCCGGGGTGCCGGGCGGGGTGGGCGGCTTCTCGTAGCGGTAGGAGACGCGTAACTCGCGTATCCCCGGGGGTACTTCGAGCGGTACGTACACGAAGTCCGGCGAGCCCGGCGGGATCGTGCCGCGCAGCGTCGTGGTGGTGGTCGGCTCGGAGGCGGCGGCCGGGGCCGAAACGGAGGAAGTGGCGGCGGTGGCCGCCGCGGTTGCCTGTGCGAGCAGTGCTCGTCGACTGAGGACCATGGCGCCCACGGTGACCGGGCGAGGTGAATCGGGCGTGAACCGAGTGCGCGCCGGCTCCGCCGCCCGGCAGGCGGACTGTCAGGGGCATGCGTCACAGTTGAGAGGAATGACGGCGCTTCCGGTACGGCAGCCGTGACTCACGGCTTCCCCGACGTGACCGCGAGTGGCGGCGGGCGGATACGAGGTGATCCCATGAGGCACGCGATCCGAGCCGAAGGCCTGGCCAAGCGGTTCAAGGAGACGCGCGCGCTGGCCGGGGTGGATCTTCAGGTTCCGGCGGGGACCGTGTGCGGCCTGCTGGGTCCCAACGGCGCCGGGAAGACCACCGCGGTCCGCATCTTCGCCACCCTCCTGCTCCCGGACGGCGGTCGGGCGGAGGTCGGCGGCCACGACGTCGTACGCGAGGCGGGGCGCGTCCGCTCCCTGATCGGGCTCACCGGACAGTACGCCGCCGTGGACGAGAACCTGACCGGCACGGAGAACCTGCTGATGATCGGCCGACTGCTCGGCATGCCGCGCGCCGACGCCCGGGCCCGGGCGGCCGAGCTGCTCGAGCGGTTTCATCTGGCCGACGCCGCGGGACGGGCCGCCAAGGCGTACTCGGGGGGCATGAGGCGACGCCTCGACCTCGCGGCCAGCCTCGTCGGGCGGCCGCGGATCCTCTTCCTGGACGAGCCGACCACCGGACTCGATCCGCACAGCCGCGGCGAGGTGTGGGACATGCTGCGCGCCCTGGTCTCGGAGGGCATGACCACCCTGCTGACCACGCAGTACCTGGACGAGGCCGACCGGCTCGCCGACAACATCGTGGTGATCGACAAGGGCACGGTGATCGCCGACGGCACCCCCGACGAGCTGAAGTCGCAGGTCGGCGGACAGGTCCTGGAACTGCGCCCCGCCCACCCGGCCGACCTCGGCGCGGCGCACGCACTGATCACGGAGGCGGCCGGGCCACAGACCAAGATCGAAAGCGACGGGATCACCGCGCCCGTCAACGACCCGGCGCTCATGCCGAGCGTCGTGCGGCGGCTGGACCAGGCGGGCATCGAAGTCGGCGAACTCACCCTGCGGCGCTCGTCCCTCGACGAGGTGTTCATGGTGCTGACCGGGCACCACGCGGCGCCGGACGGTGCCCCGGCCGATGCGGAAGCCGACGACGCCGACGACCAGCACGTGAACGCCGGGACTTCGTCATGACGGCCACGACGATCACCGAAGGCCTCGGTCGCGGCGGCCATGTGCGCCCCCTGGCGGCTCTGCGGCAAACCGCCACCATGGCATGGCGCAGCCTGGTCTCGGTGAAGCACAACCCCCTGGAGCTCGTCGACTACAGCATCACGCCGATCATGTTCGTGTTCCTGTTCACCTACGTCTTCGGCGGCCAGATGGCCGGTTCTCCCCGCGAGTACCTCCAGTACGCGCTCGCGGGGATCATCGTCCAGAACACCCTCTTCATGAGCATGTACACCGCCATGTCGTTGAACTCCGACCTCACGAAGGGCGTCTTCGACCGACTGCGGAGTCTGCCCATCGCCCGATCGGCGCCGCTCTTCGGACGCATCACGGCCGACCTGGCCAAACAGCTGTGGGCCATGCTCCTCATGATCGCGCTCGGCACGCTGCTGGGCTTCCGGATCACCGGAGGCGTCGGAGGCTTCCTCGGCGCGACCCTACTGCTGCTGACCTTCGCCGCCGCCGTCTCGTGGACGGCGGTACTCATCGGGATGGTGGCCGGGGACGTGGAGAAGGTGCAGGTCTACGCCTTCACGTTCATCTTCCCGATCACGTTCACCAGCAGCGCCTTCGCCAAGGTCGACACCATGCCCGGCTGGCTCCGTGCCTGGGTGGAGGTCAACCCAGTCACGCACCTGTCGGACGCCTTCCGCGGACTCCTGCTCGGCACCCCCGCGGGCCGGCCGATCCTGTGGTCCCTGGTCTGGGCGGCGGGCATCGCGGCCGTCTTCATGCCGCTGGCGATGCGCGCCTACCGATCCCAGGACCGCTGAGACATGCGCGACGTGGCGATCATCGAAGCGCCGTCCGTACTCGGGCTGCGCCCGACCGGCGTCCAGGACCTGCCGGGCGCCCTGCTCGACGCCGGTCTCCTGGACCACCCGGGGGCGGTGCGCGCCGACCGGGTCGAACCACCGGCCTACGACCCGCGGCGGGACGCCGACACCGGGATCCTCAACCCAGCCGCCATCGCGCGGTACTCCGTCCGACTGGCCGACGCGGTCGGAGCCGCTCTCGACGCCGGCCGCTTCCCCCTGGTCCTCGGCGGCGACTGCAGCATCCTGCTCGGCAACCTCCTCGCCCTGCGCCGCCGCGGACCCCACGGGCTGCTGTTCCTCGACGGCCACACCGACTTCTACCAGCCGTCGGCGGAGCCGACCGGCGAGGCGGCGTCGATGGAGCTCGCCCTGGCCACGGGCCGCGGCCCCCGGCTGCTCGCCGACGTCGAAGGCCGCGGGCCGCTGCTCCGCGACGAGGACGTGGTCGCCTTCGGCTTCCGCGACACCGCCGAGTCGGAGGCGGCCGGAATGCAACCGCTGCCGCCACGGCTCCACGCCGTCGACCTCGACGGCGTCCGTGCGGCCGGCGCCGCGGCGGCCGCGCGTGACGCGATCCGCCGGCTCACGGACGGCGCGTGCGCCGGCTACTGGGTCCACCTCGACGTGGACGTCCTGGACGACGCGGTCATGCCCGCCGTCGACTACCGCATCCCCGGCGGGCTGACCTGGTCGGAACTGGAGACGGTGCTGTCGGCGGCACTGTCCGACGAACGGGCCGTCGGCCTCGACGTCACCATCTTCAACCCCCGCCTCGATCCCGACGGAACCATCGCGGCCCGGCTCACAGCCTGCCTGCGTCGAGGCCTGTCGGCGTGAATCCTCGGCTCTGCGCCTGCCGGAGGGGGAGATCTGCTGGGCGATCAGGGCGGGCGGGAAGGCGGGTACGTCGAGGCCGTTGACCGACAGTTTGGTGAACGTGGCACCTTGGCTCTCGTAGGAGCGGCAGGTGCGCAGCCCCTCGGTGACCTGCCTGAACGCTTCCTGCGCGCCGGTGGCCCCGTACGAGGCGAGGCTGGAGTGGCCGCCGTGGATGTCGTCCTTCCAGTTGAACGTCTCCTCGGCCACGGTCGCGCTCGGGCGGGAGGCATCCCGGGCTCGGGCGGCCGCGCACCGCCGTCACGACGGGGTTCCACCTGATGGGCACCCCTACGCCCGGCTAGCCGATGGTCACCACGCGGGCCCACTCGGGCGGCGTGTCCGGCACGTAGTCGGGGTCGTCCTCGTCCCACGCACCGGCTGTCTGCCGGGGGAAGAGGCCGACCACCGTCCGGCACGGCGGCCGCGTGTCCGGCCAGGCGGTCTGCCCGTCCGTCAGGACCACGATCACGTCCGGCCGGGGGCCCGACCGGAGCGCCTTGGCGAAGCCCGTACGGAGATCCGTACCTCCGCCACCCAGCAGCGGGATGCCTTCGCCGCGGCACAGCGGGTACGCGATGCGGGCCGCCGCGTCGCACGGCACCACGGAGACCAGATCGCGGCGGCCGCCCACGGCGCGGGAGATCGCGGCGACCTCCAGCAGCGCGCTGCCCAGTTCGGCATCGCTGACGGACGCGGAGGTGTCGATGACCACGGAGACCCGCGGCGGCCGGCGCCGCAGGCTGGGCAGGACGATGCCGGGCAGCCCGGCCGAGCGCCGCGAGGGCCGGCCGTAGCTGTAGTCCTGGCCCGCCCCCGAACCGGAGGTGGCCGAGCGGACCGCTGCTCCGAGCAACTCCCGCCACGGCTGCGGCGGATGGAACACCTCCTCCGCCCACCGCTGCCACCCCTTCGAGGCGCTGCCCGGACGGCCCGTGATGCCCTGCGCGACGCGGAACCGCACCGCGTCCCGTTCCTGCGGGCTCAGTCCGTGCGCGCCGTCCGCCCCCAGGTCCCACTCCCGCTCCAGTCCGTCGGCGCCGCTGCCGCAGTCCAGCCAGACCAGGTCCTGGGTGCTCGGGCCGAGGCTGAACCGGCGCAGGTAGTCCTCCATGAGCTCCCCTTCCGGCAGCCCCAGAGACCCCGGCATCACGGCGCCTTCGGGGCGGATCAGCCCGTCGCCGAAGGCGTCGTCGTTGATCTCGCAGTCGGCGGCGATGTTCATCCGCAGCCGTTCTCCCGGGCCGGTCAGACCGCGCTCGCGCGCGACCCGGTCGCCGCGCCCGTGGTGGTCGCGCAGCAGGTGCGACACCTCGTGCACCCACACCCCGGCGAGTTCCTCCACCGGCGTGCGGTCCACGAACGCCGGTGAGACGTAACACCGCCAGTGCCGGTCGACGGCCATCGTCGGTACCCGCCGCGACTCCACGGGGTGCAGGGCGAACAGCGCCGTCGCCAGGTAGGGGCGGACCCGGGCGGCGTGCAGGCGGGCGCTGAACAGCTTGTCGCGGTCCAGGGCCGGCTGCCCCGGTGCGGACGGGCTCACCGGCCGGCCCTCACGGGGACCCCGGCGCGGGCCGCCGTACGGTTCGCCACGTCGTCCGCGCGCCGGGACAGGGTCACCACCCCGGCGAGCCGCTCGATGGACGCCGGGACCTCCCAGTCCGCCCGGCGCAGCGAGGCGAGCGTCGTCGCCGGGACGACCACCAGGTCCGGTGCCCCGGTCTCCACCGCCCGCACCAGGAGGGCCCACGCCGCCTCCCAGCGGGACTTCTCCGGCCGCTCGCGGACCGCCGACACCACCGCGTCCAGTACGGCCTGCCGCAGATCACCGCGCTCGGGCAGGACGGCGCCCGCCGGGTCGGCGAGGAGCTCCTCGGGGTCCGGGAGGTCCAACCGGTCCAGGCCGGCCAGGAGTTCCAGCCCGGGGCCGTCGCCCACGGTGCCCCGGACCAGTAGGGAGAGAACTTCCTTGGCGGAGCCGGCCGCGGTCGCGAAGGCGATCAGGGACAGCGTCATGTCCCAGCTGCGCGGCGAGGGCCAAGCGCCGCCGCGGCGGGTCTCGTTGCCCGGTAGCTGGTGCACGAGCTTGGGGCGGGCGGTGAGGAACGCGCACACCGCGCGGCGGGCGAAGGCCACGGCCTGCGGCAGCCGCTCCGGATCGAGCCGAGGCAGGGTCGCCCGGGGCCAGGTCCCGCCGAGGCCCCGTACGACGACCTCGTGGTCGTGGGTCCACTGGAGGTGGACGAACCGGTTGGCGAGCGGCGGGCTCAGCTCCCAGCCGTCGGCCGCCGAGGCGCGCGGGTTGGCCGCGGCCACGATCCGTACGCCGGGCGGCAGTTGGAGGGCGCCGATCCTGCGCTCCAGGACGAGGCGGAGCAGGGCGGCCTGGACGGCCGGGGGCGCGGTGGACAGTTCGTCCAGGAAGAGCAGCCCGCGGCCGGCCCGGACCAGTCGCACGGCCCAGTCCGGCGGGGCCATCGGGACGCCCTGCTCCGCGGGATCGTCCCCGACGACGGGCAGGCCCGAGAAGTCGGACGGCTCGTGGACGCTGGCGATGACCGTGGTCAGCGGCAGGTCGAGGGACTCGGCGAGCTGGGTCAGGGCCGCGGTCTTGCCGATGCCCGGCTCACCCCACAGCAGTACGGGCAGGTCGGCGGCCACGGCCAGGGTCAGCGCCTCCAGCTGTGTGTCGGGGCGGAGTTCGGTGGTGGTGTCGCGGAGCAGGGCCGTCAGCTCGCCGGCGACGTCGAGCTGGGAACGGTCGGCCGGGGCGAGGGATCGGGCGGAAGGGGCGTACGCGGGCAAGTGTGATCACCTTTGGGGTTCGTGAAAGGTCGGCGAGCGGGTACGGGGCAAGGAGCCCCGGTCGGCGGGTGGTTCCCCGGGGGTCAGGCGGAGGTCGCCTGGCGCGGGTGCGGGCGGTGGTGTCGCGGGCGGACCGCCCCCGGGCGGATGCGGTCGGGCCCGGGTCCGGCCAGGCCCGCCCGGAACAGGCCGTAGGTGACCCGCCGCAGCGCGGCCGCCTCCAGCGCGTCCCGCAGAGCCCCGTCGCGCAACACTGCGTCAGGGCCGAGCAGATCCTCTACGACGGCCAGCGCACCGGCGGTGTCACCGTGGGCCAGGCGTTCGCGGACGCCGGTCAGGCAGTCCGGCTGACGGTGCGCCGTGTCGATGGCCTGCAGACAGGGCATCGGGGTACCGCTCAGCGCGGCGAGGAACTCCTCACGGCGGATCTCGGCCGGGTCGTGGTCCAGCGCCGCCAGTACCCCGTCGACCAGGCCGATCCGGTGCAGGGCTCCCCGGCACTCCACGAGGTGCGGAGCGCCCGGCCGGTCCGGGTGGCGGGAGGGGCCGGCCGGCGGTCCGTCCGGTACCAGTGCGGAGGCGACCAGCGGGTGCAGCCGGTCGGCCGTGATCGCACCGGCGCGGAGCAGGTCCAGGTCGGGCAGCACCCAGGTCGCGGCGTCGGGCAGCACGGGCAGCGCGGAGACGCTGCCGGCCGTGGGGGCCGGCGCGGTACGCAGGGTGGGCGGCCCGAGGCCGTCGCCGGGCGCGACCAGGTCCAGGACCAGCCGGTGCCGGGCCCCGAGCCGCACGGTGACGGCGCCGGTGGACCGTTCCTCGGCGGCGAGCAGGATCTGCGCCTCGGCGGCCCACCGGTCGGTGGCGCGGCCGTCGTCGGAGGGTGGCCCTGCGGCCGCCCCGTGACGGATGCGCAGCTCGTCGGTCCTGCGCGCGTCCCACAGGTGGCGGTGCAGGTCGAGGCGGAACCGCCGGTCGGGACGCGGACGGGGATGACGGCAGGCGCCGGCCCCGGAGCGGGACCCGTCCCACAGTGCGAGGCTGATCCGCTGACCCCCGTCCGCCCACTGGGGCGCGGTACGGGCCACGAGGTGCACCGGGCGTGCGCCGTCGCCGGGCCCGGGGGCGTCGTAGCGGGCCAGAGCGACCGTCAGGCCCGGGCGCAGCAGCCCGTCGGGAGCGATCCTCGGCATGTGCCAGCGCAGCAGGTCCGGCGCCAGATGGCGCAGGTCGGCCCGGATGCGGGACGCGAGGTCGCGCCCGTGGCCGCGTGCCACGGAACGCAGGTTGAGATCGACATCGATGCCCGCGGCGGCGCACGCCCCCGCCCAGTCGCCGGCGTGCCGGCGGGCGGTCGCAGTCTCGATCATGGAGGGCGGCACGGCGAACTCGCGCACGCGCGGCCAGAAGGAAGGACGGGAATCCCCATCGGCGGTTCGAGTGAGCATCAGCACTCACCTTGCGCGGTGGGGACCCCCCATCTGAAAGCAGAATGAGTGGTCATCGGGAGGGAGCGTAGCCCGCCCCCTCCCGACCTGCCACGTATTTCCGGGCCGAGCTCAGCGGGCCGCGTCCGCCCTCCCGTACCGCACCTGCAGTTCGACCAGGCCGCGGGCGCGCAGGGACGGACGCCAACGTACGTCGCCGTCCGCCAGGGCGAGCGTGTCGAAGCGGTCGAGGAGTGCGGCCAGGGCGATCTCGGTCTCCGCCCTGGCCAACGGCGCGCCGAGGCAGTAGTGGATGCCGTGGCCGAGCGCCAGGTGGCCGGCCGTGTCGCGGTAGACGTCGAAGAGGTCCGGGTGGGAGAAGCGGTCCGGGTCCCGGTTGGCCGCGGACAGGGACAGCAGGACCGTCTCGCCGGCGGGGATGGTGACGCCCCCGACGGTCACGTCCTCGGTGGGGAAGCGCCGGATGGCGAGCAGGGCGGGACCTTCGTACCGGGCGGCTTCCTCGACGGCGGCCCGGAGTCGGGACGGGTCCTTGCGCAGCACGGCGAGCTGGTACGGGTTCTGCAGGAGGGCCAGCACCGCGTTGCCGATGAGCTGCACCGTGTTCTCGTAGCCGGCGAAGAGGATGAGGAAGGCGAGGGAGAGGAGCTCGTCCTCGGTGAGGCGGTCGCCGTCGGCGTCGCGGACCGCGATCAGGTCGGAGAGGAGGTCGGCGCCGGGGTGTCGGCGCTTGTGCGCGACCAGTTCGAGAAAGAAGCCGAGCATGGCCGCCACGGCTTCCTTCGCGGCCTGCGGGCGGGTCGGATCGGGGGCGATGAGCGCGTCGGTCCAGGTACGGAAGTCCCGGCGGTGCTCCTCCGGGACGCCGAGGAGGTCACAGATCACGATGATCGGCAGAGGCGCGGCGTAGGAGCCGATGAGGTCGGCGGTCCCGTCCGGGCCCAGGGCGTCGAGGAGCCGGTCGGCAGTCTCGCGCATCGGCGTACGGAGCTGCTCGATGCGGCGCGAGGTGAAGGCACGGGCCACGAAACCGCGAATGCGGGTGTGGTCGGGAGGGTCCATGTTGAGCAGGTTGGCGTCGAGAGCCGGCGGAAGCGACAGCCCCCGGTAACTCCCCTCCTTCGCATGCCTCTTGTCCAGGGAGAGCCGTGGATCGGCCAGGGCCGCGCGTACGTCGTCGTAGCGTGTGACGAGCCAGGCCGGATTGCCGTCCGTCCCCGCGATCCGATGCACGGGCGCGCTCTCGCGCAGCCGCCGGTAGACGTCGTACGGGTGGTCCATGAGCTCTTGCTGGAGATCCATGCCCCCACCCTAGACACCCGGTGCCTCGCCCCCGTCCCCGGCCGAGCGCCTGGGGCGGGGCGGACGAGGGGCTGCCGCCAAGTGGTCACCGGCCAACATCCAAGGCGGCCCGGACGGGGCCGCGGTGGCGACAAGGGCGACAGGGGCGGGGCCCGCGTCCCGCGTGCCGTCCGGTTCGGCGGACCGGATGAATCGGGAGCGGGCTCCCGGTGCCTTTCCCCGAAGGTGGGGGAGCGCTGTAGCGGGCAGCCACTGTGACCAGCAAGGATGCCTGCCATGGCCACCGACAGCGACCTCACTCCCGTACGTTCGGCGCATGCGACGCCCGTGGTGTTCGCCGCGGGAGCGGTCATCGGCGTTCTGGGCGGGATGATCGGATTGGGCGGTGCGGAGTTCCGCCTGCCGCTGTTGATCAGCCTGTTCGGGTTCGCCGCGCTCTCCGCGGCCATCCTGAACAAGGCGATGAGCCTGGTCGTCGTACTGGTCGCGCTACCCGCCCGTCTGGCGGCGGTCCCGGCCGCCGAGGTGGCCGCACACTGGCCGGTCGCGATCAACCTGCTGGCCGGGAGCCTGCTCGGCGCCTGGGCCGGAGCGACCTGGGCGGTGCGCATGCGCAGCTCCACGCTCTACAAGGTGCTGGCGGCGCTGATGGTGCTCATGGCCGCGGCCCTGCTGGTCACGCACACCACCACCCTGGGAACACTCGCCCTGCCGCTGTGGGCCCAGGTGCCCTGCGGCGTCGTGGCCGGCTTCGGCATCGGGGTGGTCGCGGCGATCATGGGCGTGGCCGGGGGCGAGCTGCTGATCCCGACGATCGCGCTGCTGTTCGCGGTGGACATCAAGACCGCGGGGAGCCTCTCCCTGCTGGTGTCGCTGCCGACCATGCTGGTGGCCTTCGCCCGCTACAGCCGCGACGGCAGCTTCGCGGTGCTCGGCGCCAACCTCCGCTTCGCCATGATCATGGCCGCGGGCTCGATCGCCGGCGCCGTGCTCGGCGGGCTGCTCCTCGGTGTGTTCTCGGACCTGGTGCTCATCCCCGCGCTCGCGGTGATCCTTCTCGTCTCCGCGGTCAAACTCGCCCGGCACGACTGATCAGTCGGCACGATCCGCGCCGGTGTGTCCGAGGATCGCGGGGACGACGGTCGCCCAGTCGACTCGCTCGACGCCGTGACCCGCGTCCTCCAGAACCAGGAGCCTCCCCTCGGGGATCTGCTCCGCGAGCGCCTCACCGTACTGGAGCGGGAACAACGGATCGGCGGCCCCGTGGATCACCAGCGTGGGCACGGCGATCGACGACAAGGGCGCTGGTGGGAGCTCGCCCTCCGCAAGCGAGTCGTGGTTGCGGGCAGCGGCGAAATCGTGCGCGCGCTCGACGTCACGACGGACGAGGCCGCGGGCGGCGGCCTCGTCGAACGGGCGCCGGCCCCCGGCCAGCACACGCGCGTAGGCGACCTGGTACCCGATCACCGAGTCGGCATCCGACCAATCTACCTGCGCGGCCGAGACGAACCGCGTGAACTCCTCGGTCGGCGGCGGAAGCGCCCGACCACCGGGCACGGCGGAGGACGTGCTGATCAGGACGAGTGACAGGACGCGATCGGCGTGATCGAGCGCGAGCAGCTGCGCGAGTGCCCCTCCGGCCGAGACGCCCACGACGTGCGCGGCCGGGATCCCGTAGGCGTCGAGCACACGGGCGGCGTCACCGACCAAGTCCGCGCCGGTGTATCCCGGACGGCCCGGCTCGTAGGTGACCGATCGCCCGGTGTCGCGGTGGTCGTAACGGATCACGAAGCGCCCACCCTCGGCGAGCATCCGGCAAAAGCCCTCCTCCCACCAGAGCATCGAAGCCCCGGTGCCCATGATGAGCAGCACGGGCGGATCCGACGGCTCCCCGAAGGACTCGGTGCACAGCTCGATGCCCTCCACCTCGACAACGCGCTCGGCCATCGCCGCCTCCCCTCTCCCGTCCCACGGAGCCCAAGCACGTCCTCAAGGGTCGCCCGCGCGATTTCCATTGGCACGGACAGCCTCCCAGCGACAACACTGCTCCGGTGAACACCCTGCCACCGCCGCCCGACCCGCTCCTCCTGCCGGTACGGGACCCACGGGCACGCGACCTCGGTCTCGACCCTGCGGACATGCACGCCCTGGTCGCCGAGCTGGTCCTGCCCGGCAACGCATCGATGTACGTCATGAGCGCGATGGAAACCTCCCGCGAGCTCATCCGGCACTCCTACTACCGGTACGAGTTCGCCACCGTCGCCGTCACGCATTCCCTGTTCGCCCTGGAACACGTCCTCGCCCAGCGTCTGGCCGCGAACGAACCGCTCCACGACCTGATCGAGCGGGCCGCCGACGCAGGGCTCATCACGGCCGAACTCGCCGCCGAACTCGACCGCAGCCGACTGCTGCGCGACCAGCTCACACAGGGCGTCGCGTCAAGTGCCGCCCTCCGTCCGATCCGGGCCGTCGTCATGGTGCGCGCCGTCTTCGACGCCGTTTCCCTGCTCCTTCGCCCACCGTCCGCGGCAGAGCCGGAAGACGGACTCGCCCGGCTGTGGGGGGACCACCTGCGCGCCTTGTTCCCCGACGGCTGGCGCGGCGTGGGCTTCGACGGCGTCGACCTGGTCCTCCTGGACGCCGGCGTCGCGGGCCTCGTGCAGAGCGAGCTGAGGCGTGGACTCGACGACAGCGGCGTAGCCATCCTCCGGGCGTGCATCGCCGACCTCGACAAGATCGTGCCCCTGATCAACGAGGAGTACTGCGCCTCCTACTTCGCCAAACTCCGGGCGATGGCCCAGACCGTAGCGGTGCGCTACACCCCCACCACGAGCTGATTCCAGGGGGGTTCAGCGTGGCCGCAGCCCGTCGAAGACGACCGCGAAGACCCGCTCCCGCGGTGCCGGATCCGAGCCGAGCTGTTCCATCGCCCTGCCGGTGCCGGCCAAGAGGGCGATGAACTCCGGCAGGCCCAGTTCCGGGCGGACCGCCCCGGCCTGCTGTGCCCCGGTCAGCAGGTCGGCCAGCCGGGCCTGGATCTCCGTGGTCGGCCCCTGCAGGGACGCGTGCACGTCCACCCCGGCCGCGGCGAGAGCCTGCGCGAACTCGCTCTTGCCCGCGGACTGTTCCACCACCAGGCGGAAGCAGGCGAAGAAGGCCTCGGCGGGCCCGGCCTCGGCGGCCAACTGCGCGGTCTGGGCCGCCATGGCCTCCAGTCTGCGCACCATCACCGCCTCCAGCAGCGCCTCCTTGGTCGGGAAGTGCCGGAAGAGCGTGCCGACTCCGACCCCGGCGATCCGGGCGATCTCCTCGGTCGGCACGTTGACGCCGCGGGTGGTGAACACCTCCGTGGCGACATCCAGCAGCCTGGCCCGGTTGCGGGCCGCGTCCGCCCGCAGCGGGCGCTCCTGAGCGCCACCCATCCGTCTCCCACCTTTCGCCGTCGACGGCACACCACCCTGGACAACCGGAGTTGCCAGTCCGTATCGTAGAAACGGAGTCGCTAGTCCGATTCTATACAGGGATCCCACCGGAGGTTCGTCATGCCTGAAACGCTGTCACCGCGCGAGGTCTTCCAGAAGCTGATCGAGGGCATCGGCGCGGGACGGTTCACGGAGCTGGCCGAGCTCTACGCCGAGGACGCCGTGGTCGAGACCGTCTTCGAACCGGTCGGCCCGCGCCGGCTCGAAGGGCGGGCCGCACTCAAGGAGCGGTTCGCACAGGTCGCCGCAAGTTCGCCCGTGGAACTGACTCCGGCGAACGTGGTCGTCCGGGAAACCGACGACGCGGAGGTGGTCGTCGCCGAGTTCGACTACATGGTGCACCACCGGGCGACCGGGCGGACCTTCGAGGCCGCCAACATCCAGGTGCTGCGGGTCCGCGACGGCCTCATCGTCAGCAGCCGGGACTACCACGACCACCTCGCCCTCATCGTGGCCGGCGGCAACCTCCCCCAGCTGGTGGCGGCACTGGACGGCGAATAGCACCACTGCCGTGATCAGCGCCCACCGCCGGTGCCCACCCGCCGCACCACCGCACCCGCGAGGAGGGACCCCAGCAGGAAGGCCCCCGCCGCGATCAGCGCCGACACGTGCAGACCCGGGAGCCGGCCCGCGGCGCCGATGAGCGCACCGAACAGCGCCACGCCGAACGCATGGCCCGCCTGGCGCGCCACGTTGAAGACGGCCGAGGCCACGCCGACGCGGCCGTCCGGTTACGGACACGACCGCGACTACCGGCTCACCGCGGCCGGCCGGGACGCCTTGAGCCGTTTCGGCATCGATGTGGCCGGCCTGCCGGGACGCCGGCCGCTCGTCCGCTACTGCGTGGACTGGAGCGAACAGCAGCACCACCTGGCCGGGGGTGTGGGGGCGGCCATCACCGCGAGACTGTTCCAACTCGAGTGGCTGCGCTACGGCGTGAGCCCGCGCGTCGTCCACCTCACCGACGCCGGTGCGGCCGGTTTCGCCGCCTGGCTCGGACTCCGACTGGAAGACTGACCCGGAGCAGGCTCGTCAACTGTTTGGTCATTGCGTTAACCGTAGTTGCCGTGATCTAGTATCCCCGCAGGTCGCGGGCGACGCACCGACACCTGCACCCGCCCCTTAGCTTGCCTGGAGTGTTGATGAGCGATGGTGACGACCAGCTCGCAAGAACCCTGGAAGCCCTCGACTTGCTGCTGTCCGACATGGGCATGGAGCGCAGTGCGGTTCTCGACCTGAGGAAGCTCTCCTACGAAGCCTGCCTGTCCGAAGCGACGGTGAAGGACCTGCTCGCCGGGAAGCGGCTCCCGGAGGTCGATTTCCGCGAAGTGGTGTTCGGGAAGATCGTGTTCCTGATGGACACGCGGCGGAAGACGACCACGGACGCGAGCGGAGCAGAGCGCGAGCAGCCCTACACCGCCGCGGAGATCGCCAAGGGCGTCGGGAGGACGTCCGCCTGGCTCAGCAAACTGCTGAAGACCAAGAGCACGCCCGGCCTGGAGACCGCGAGCATGCTGTGCAGGTTCTTCAACGTGCCGTCGAGCCTGTTGATGGAGTGGCCCGAGGAGACGCTGGCACGCGTGTTGAGGGAACAGGTGCTCGTGGACCTCGAGACCCGCCGCTGCCGGCCCAACCACGCGGACGTTCCTTCACAGGCGATGAAGCTCGCGGTCCGGCTCGGAGACACCCGGCTGGCCCGCGATCAGGAAGACGCCCTGAACGTCTTCATCGACAGCATCAAGGCCAGCCTTTCGTAGTCGACCACCCGGTCCGTGCCGGGGCTGTGGCGGCTCCGCTGCCGTCCGAGCTTTCCTGTGGGGGTTTACATGATCAAAATGGCCAGGCTGCGCGGGCTGTTCGGGGGCGGGAAGCGCCCCATGTCCCAACTGTGTGACGAGATCCTCGCGGGGCTCGAACGCCCCGTCCCCTCCGATCCCGACAGCCTCTTCGAGGCCCTGCGGGTCTACGTCGAGCGGCGGCTCGCGGAGAAGGACGCCGCGGACGGCATGCCCCCGCGTCCGCTCCACCTGCTGTTCCGGGAGTTCCCCGAGGGTACGGCCAGCGGCCTGTCCCTCGACCTGGAGGACAAATGGGTGATCGTCGTGGAGAGCAACACGAGCCCCATCCACCAGCTGGTGATCCTGGCCCACGAGTTCTGGCACGTCCTCAACGGGCACTGTACGGAGCACGGCTCCCACCCCGTCCACGTCAGCGTCGCGGCCCGCTCGCTGGGCGGCTCGCTCGGCGACGCGGAGGTCCAGGCCCTGGCTGCCCGCGCCCACTTCAACGATCAGAAGGAGGAGGAGGCCGAGTCGTTCGGCCTGGTGATGGGCAATGCCTTCCGCGGCTACCTCGAGCCGGGTGACGGCCTCGCACCGCAGGGCAGCATCGCCGGCCGGATCCAGGCGAGTCTGGGGATCCGCTCGTCATGACCGGGATGGACTACTACATACCCGCGGCGCTCATGACCATGGCGATGCTGGTGAAGCTCCCGGGCCTCTGGCGCGACCGCGGCTCGCCGACGACCCCGGCGTTCCTCGTCATCCTCGCCACGTCCGCGGCCGGATTCGCCCTCGCGGCACCCCCCACCGTACAAGCCGTCAATCGGGCCACGGGCGTGCCCAACATCTCCGCGCTCATCGTCTACTGCATCCTGTCGATCTTCTCGTGCGCCTCGCTGGTGCTGCTGATGCACTGGAGGGGCGGGCCCCCGGGGGTGGTCCGGCGGCACACCCGCATGTGGATGGCGGCCACTGCCGGCACCATGGTGGTCTTCTGCGTCCTCTTCGCCTTCAGCGACACACCGGTCGAACGGGCCCGCGACCTCGACACCTACTACGCGAACACCCCGTACATCCGGGAAATGATCGTCCTCTACCTCTCGGCGCACACGGCCACGACCCTGACCGTGATCACGATGTGCCGGGGCTGGCTTCGGGAACTCGCGGCCGGCTGGACCCGATACGTCCTGCTGGCCCTCATGGCCGGATACGCCATGAGCCTGACCTTCTCCATCCTCAAAGGCATCGCCGTGAGCGCCCGCTGGGCGGGCACGGACCGCTGGGACTGGCTGAGCACGGACGCGGCACCGCCCTTCACCGGCCTCGGCGCCCTCATCACCACGGTGGCCTGCCTGCTCTCGGAATACGGTCCACCGATCGGTGCCCGGTGGAGGGCCTGGCGCTCGTACCGGCGCATGGAGCCGTTGTGGCGCGCCCTCGAGCCCTGGGGAAGTACGGGCGCACCGATGCGGATGCCCTGGTTCACGGGGATCGAGGTGCTGGAGATGCAGCGCGCCACCGACATCAGGGACCGTCTCCTGCGCCTGTCCCCCCACCTGAACACCGCCCAGCTGAAGGCAGCCCAGCGGCTGGTGGCAGCGGAAGGTCCGGCACGGGAGACCGCCCTGATCGAGGCGGAGGCCGCGGAGATCCACTCCGCCCTGGCCAAGGCTCCGGTCACCACCGGCTGGAGTGTCCAGAGCCTCCAGGACACCGCTACGCCCCAGCCGTCGGGCGCCGTGGCCCTGGCCGGCGCCAACCGGCTCGCCGAGCTCAGCCAGGCCTTCTCGGCCCTGTGCAAGACCCGGCCGTCGACCGCCGCTTCGGAGAGCCTGCGGGGAATCCGATGAGCGCAGGGGTGGGGTACCTCTGCTCGTCCACGGCGCTGTTCATCGCGATGTTCCTCAAGCTCCGGGCGCTGCGGAAGAATCCCAAGGACAACCTGCTCCGAGCCGTGTGCGCCCTGCTGGGCATCGCGGGACTGCTGTTCGCAACGTCCGCGCCCCCGACGCTCGGCCTGGTCAACGACGTGACAGGCATCCCGAACTTCGCCGCGCCGCTGACCTACTGCATCCTCACGGCCTGTGACTGCGCCATCATCGTGCTGCTGATCCACTGGCGTGGTGGGGAGGACCCGACCCGGATCCGCCGTGCGACCCGGTGGTGTGTCCTCGCGTACGGTGCGGTGATGGTCGCCATCGTGGCCCTGTTCGCCATGGGTGACGCACCGGTGGAGCGGCTCCGGGACCTGGACACCTACTACGTGACCACCCCGTGGATCCGCGAGATGATCATCCTCTACCTGGCCGCGCACTCCTTCGCCGCCGTCACCATGATGGTGCTGTGCTGGCGATGGTCACGTCAGGTTCCGGGCATCCACCGCGTGAGCCTGCTCATCATCGCGACCGGCGACGCCATCGCCGTCGCCTACGACCTCCTGAAGTACACGGCGATCGCCGCACGCTGGGCCGGCCACGACTGGGACTGGCTCTCCACCCAACTCGCCTTCACCCTCGCCGGCTTCAGCGCCCTCTTCATAGCCGTCGGATTCCTGCTGCCCTCGGTCGGCCAGGAGGCGACGTGCCGGTGGAAGAACTTCCAGCGGTTCCAGCTGCTGAGGCCCCTCTGGGAAGAGATCCAGCCCGAGATCCCGGCCACGAGCAGGCCGGCCCTGCACTGGTGGAATCCGATGGGCCTGCGCCTCATGCAGCGCGAGCGGGACATCCACGACGCCGTCCTGCGGCTGAGCCCCTACTTCGACGCGGCCACCGGCCGCGCGGTGTACCGGCAAGCCGTCGCGCAGAACGCCGAGGAGCGCCACGCGGCGAGCCAGGCCGACGCGGCCGTCATCGCGCACGCCGTCAGGACGAAGAGATCCGCACCGGTGCCGCTCCCGGTCGCGCGCAGGTGGACGGTCAGCTCCACCGACCGCACCGACGACCTCCTTTGCGTATCGAGCGCTCTGGCCTCCTCCGCATTGGTCCGGGCCGCGCGGCATGCGTGTCCGCCCGCCGCCGAATGACGCAGAAGGACGATCCACGCGCCCAACAGGGCGCCGCGGAATCCCTTTTGGGACGTGGGGCCACCCCCACGCCGGAGACCAGTCCCCGAGCAGGCACCATGGAAACCGGCTCGAGCGTGCAATCCGCACCGCCGGAGCCTCCCGCGGGCAGACACACCCTGATCTGCCCGCCGCGGCTCCGCTCACCACGCTCCGCCACCTGAAGGGGCCCGCTGTCGCACATCCGCGACCCGGCCCGCACCGGCTCCAGGTACCGAGACCACGCCCGCACGATCACCTCCGGGGAGACCCACCCATGAACCTGTTCACGCCACTTGAACTGCCCTGCGGGGCGATCCTGCCCAACCGCGTGGCCAAGGCGGCCATGGAGGAGAGCCTCGCCGTGCAGCCCGGGCAGCTGCCCGGGCGCGAGATCTTCGACCTGTACCGGCGATGGGCGATGGGCGGAAGCGGGCTGCTGATCACGGGCAACGTCATGGTGGACCGAAGAGCGCTGACGTCCGCGGGCACCGTGGTCCTGGACGGAAGTACCCCCCTTGAGCCGTTCCGGCGATGGGCGGCGGCCGCGAACTCCGCGGGCGCCGCGATCTGGATGCAGATCAACCATCCGGGCAGACAGGTCTCCAGCGCCATGCCCGGAATCGCCTGGGCACCCTCCGACATCGGCATCAGCCTCGGCAGGCACAGCAAGCTGTTCGCCCGCCCGACCGCGATGACCGAGGACGACATCGCCGCGACCATCGGCCGGTTCGCCGTCACCGCGGCCAGGGCCGAGGAAGCCGGCTTCGACGGCGTGCAGATCCACGCCGCCCATGGCTACCTCTTCTCCACGTTCCTCTCCCCGCTCGTCAACCGGCGCTCCGACCGCTGGGGCGGCAGCCTGGTCAACCGCGCGCGGATCCTGACCGAGACCGTCCGCGCGGTCAGGAAGGCGGTGGCACCCGGCTTCGCGGTCGCGGTCAAGCTGAACGCGGCCGACTTCCAGCGGGGCGGCTTCGACGTCGAGGAAGCCGCCGAGGTGCTCGACCTGTTCGACGGGCTGGGAGTGGACCTCGTCGAACTCTCGGGGGGCACCGTGGAGAGCGCGGCCACCATGGGACGGACCGCCGATCGGCGCAAGCTCGACCGGGAGGCCTACTTCCTGACACTGGCGGGCAAGCTCGCCGAGCACTCGCCGGTCCCGCTCATGCTCACCGGCGGAATCGGCCGTATCGGTACGGCGGAGAAGGTACTGGACCGCGGATTCGCCGTAGCAGGCCTGGCGCGGGCACTGGCCTTCCGGCCGGAGCTGCCCGCCCGCTGGAAGGAGGGGGAAGACCTTCGCGTCACGGCCCCCCGACTGGCCTGGAAGGACCAGGACCTCGCCGCGGCCGGGGCGCTGGCGTTCACTCGTGCGCAGCTGAAGCGGCTGGCCGACGGCAAGGGGCCGCGCTCCGGCGGTTCTCCGCGGCTGGTCTTCGGCGCCGACATGGTCCGTCAACGCGCCCAGATCCGCCGCTACAAGACCTGGCTCGCCGCACATCCCCTCGGCTAGGTACGGTCAACCCCGCATTGGGGTCACCTCGCTTCCCGATCCCACGTCCCAGCCGGCGACTTCGGCCGACGCCTTGCGCCCGCTCCCGAAGTCGGCGACCGGCCACCTTGACCGTTCGTCGTTCGGAGGCGGCCTCAGGGCTGACCCGCCCGGCCACCAGAGAGAAGGGCCCATGACCTCCCACTCCGACAGCCGCAGCCGAGTGCTCGTCATGGGCGGCGGTCTCGCCGGCACACTCGCGGCCGCGGCCGTCGCCTCCCACTGCGACGAGGTCGTCATCGTCGAACGGCACACGCTCCCCGACACCCCGGTGCCCCGGCGGGGCCTGCCCCAGGCCCGCCACGCGCACATGCTGTGGTCCGGCGGAGCCGACGCGATCGAGGACCTTCTGCCCGGCACGCTCGGACTCTGGCTGGACGCGGGCGCCCACAGGATCCCGCTCCCGAGCGGCATGCTGTCGTACTCGCCCTGCGGCTGGTACCGCCGGTGGCACGAGCCCCGGTACGCCGTCGACGACCTCTACCTGATCGGCGCGAGCCGCGACCTGATCGACTGGGGCGTACGCACCCGGCTCCAGGCCGACCCCCGCATCCGGATCCTCACCGCCGAGCCCCTGCGCCTGCTCGGCGACCGCACCCGGATCACGGGCGCCGTCGTCCAGCACGGGCCGGGGCGGCAAGAGCGCCTCCACGCCGACCTCGTCATCGACGCCATGGGCCGATCCTCGCGCGCCACCGGCTGGCTGGGGGACATCGGCGTGCCCGCGATCCCCGAAACCACCCTCGACGCCGGCGTCACCTACGCCAGCCGCCGCTACAAGGCCCCGGCGGGTGCGTCCGGCGACTGGCCGGCCGTCACCATCCAACCCGACGCCAGGATCCCGGTCCCTGGCACCGCCGGTTCGATCATCCCCATCGAAGGCGGAACCTGGCAGGTCGCCCTCTGCGGCACCCGCGGCGGCGAACCCACGGGTGATCCCGAGCGGTTCGAAGAGTACGCGCGCCACATGCGCCACAGCCTCGTCGCTGACTTCCTGGCCGCCGCCGAGCCGGACTCCCCGGTCAGCCTCACCCGCGACACCGCCAGCCGCCACAGGCACTACGGGAAGATCCGCATGCCCGCGGGCTTCCTCGCCATCGGAGACGCCGCGACCGCCCTCAACCCCTTGTACGGGCACGGCATGTCGGTCGCTGCCCTCGGCGCCCGGGGCCTGCGCGACGTCGCGTCCGCCATGGGCGGAATCACCGGCCCCCGTTTCACCCGCCGAGCTCAGCGCGAGATGGGCCGGCCGGCGGCCGCCGCCTGGCGCCTGGCCGCGGGGCAGGACACGTTCTTCACCGGTACGCGCGGCCGGAGGCCCACCCTCGCGGACCGCGTGAGCCGTGCGTACACCCATCGGCTCATCCGGACGGCCGCCTCGAACTTCACGGTCGCCGAGGCCCTGACCCGGGTCATGAGCCTGCAGGCCGGAGCGGGGGTACTCGCGCACCCCCGCGTCCTCCTCGGGGCGATCCGCGGTCCCCTCCTCCCACCCCTCACCGGCCCCCCTCTCACGGCCGAAGAGGACGCGGTCAAGCAGAGCCCTTCTATCTCCAACCTGCGTTGTTCCTAGAATGGCGATGTGAAGGATATCGATGCGATCGCGGTGTTGCAGGATCCGGTGCGCCGCCGCCTGTACGAGTACGTGGCGGCTCAGGGCCGTGAGGTCGGCCGCAACGAGGCCGCCGAGGCGGCCGGGGTGGCGCGCACGCTCGCGGCACACCATCTCGACAAGCTGACCGAGGCCGGACTGCTGGAGAGCGGCAGCCGCCGCCTGACGGGCCGCTCGGGGCCGGGGGCGGGCCGTCCCGCCAAGGTGTACACGCGGGCCGAGGTCGAGCGGTCGGTGTCACTGCCCGCCCGCGACTACCGCACCGCCGCCGAACTGCTCGCCGAGGCCGCCGAGGAGGCCGGGCTGGACGCCGGCCTCTGCGCGGCCGCGCGCCGCCGGGGTGAGGCCCTGCGCGGCTCGGCGGAGCCCTGCGGCGACCTCGAAGGGGCGATGGAGATGCTGGCAGCCCGCGGCTACGAACCGCACCTGGAAGCCGCGGACGGGGCGACCGGGGGAGCCGCACCCCTCATCCGTATGCGCAACTGCCCCTTCCATGCCGTCGCCGAACGCTTCCCGCCACTGGTCTGCGGCATGAATCTCGCGCTACTGGAAGGTCTGCTCGGTACGAACGGTGCCCTCCGCGCCCGCATGGACGCCCGACCGGGGGAGTGCTGCGTGGTGGTCCAGACTTCTAAAAACGACGGTGATTGACATAGAAAGCGCGGCCGTGCTGGGATGAGGCCATGACCGCATCCACGCGCGCCGCCCACCTTGCCCAACTCAACGTCTCCACACTCCGCCACCCCCTCGACGACCCGCGCATCGCTCCGTTCGTCGAGCTGCTCGATCCGGTCAACGCCGCCGCCGACGGCGCGCCCGGCTTCGTGTGGCGACTCGTGGGGGAGGGGGAGGGTGACGCCACCGCCCTGCGCCCGTTGGGTGAGGCGGTCATCGTCAACATGTCGGTGTGGGAATCCCAAGACGCGCTATGGGACTTCGCCTACCGCAGCGGGCACCTGGAGGCGATGCGCCGGCGCCGCGAATGGTTCGAACGGCACGTCGAGGCCCACCTGGTGCTCTGGTGGGTCCCCGCCGGTCACGTCCCGACCATCGCCGAGGCCCTGGAACGGCTGGCGGACCTGCGCTCGCACGGCCCGTCCCCCCGAGCGTTCACCTTCGCCGCCTCGTACACCGCCGCCGAGGCGGCGACCCCGAGCGAGATCCCGACACCGGCCGCTAACCCGGCGCCCTCGCAGGTGAGTGAGGCCGTCGGGTAGAGGGTCGGTTCGCGTGACGGCGGAGTGGGCGCGGGAGTCTCCTGGGGGATGCCGCCGCTGGGGTTCGTTCAGTGCTATTCGCAACCGACGCCGTCGCCGTCGCGGTCGAGGTGGGGGCCGTAGCCGGGCTCCCCGCGGTGGACGGGGCGGCGCCGGCTGCCCGTGCGGCCGCGCAGTTCTTGTAGTAGGGGCTGCCGCCTCCGCCGGAGGTGCTGGAGGAGCCGCCACTCGAAGAGGGGCCGCCGGAGGACGAACTGCCGGAGTCGTCACCGCCTCCCGTACTCGGAGGCGTGGGCTTGGGGCGGAGCTCGGTGTGCGGGGCCGCGGGGCACGCGGTACCCGGAGAAGCGAGCTTGAGGTACGCCGTCGCGTACTGCGGGCTCTGGACCTCCTTGTTCGCTTCGGGCTCCTGGAAGCACACCCTCCAGTCGTCCACGGCGCCGGGCAGGGTGACGTCCGTGTACGCGCTCTGCGGCTCGATCGTCTTGAAGCCGATCGGCTTGAGGGTCTCGGACGCCTTGGCGAAGGTCATGCCGGTGACGCTCGGCATCTTCGGCCACGGGATCGGATCGCCGTCCTTGGCCGGGCAGGGGGCTTCACCGCGCACCACGCCGAAGTCCAGGGTGGGCAGTTTGCCGACCTGCTTCGCCGCAGGCGCCTGGAAGCAGACTTTCCAGTTCTTGTCGGACCACTGGCCGGCGTCCCCGTCGGAGGCGTCGTGCGAGATCGAGTCGTACCCGGCCTTGAGTGCCGCCGCGCTCGCGGCTTCGAGGTTCTGTCCGACGAAGCTGGGCGGCCCGCTCGGGCTCGGACTCGGGCTCGTGGAAGGCGTGGGAGACGCCGTGGCGGTCTGGCCGGCGACTGCTCGGGGGTTGGCGTCGGCCGCGGGCTTCTTCGGCGGGTCGGACAGGAGCGGTATCAGGAACCAGACGCCCGAGAGGACGGTGGCGACGACCTTCCCTACGCACCACCGCCCGAGCGGCCTCGCCCGCACCGTCCGTGTCGTCAGCCGACCCGCATGGCCAGCACCTGTCCCGGCCACGCGTCGGAGAGGAAACGATCGGTGGGAGTGAAACCGCTGCGCTCGTAGAACGCGACCAGTTCGCCCCCGCCGCCCGCCCAGCAGTCCACCCGCAGCAGCTCCACCCCGGCCCGCCGGGTCTCTTCCGCCGCATGGGCCAGCAGGGCCGTTCCGATACCCAGACCGGCGTGCCGCCGGTCGGAGACCAGCAGCCGGACGTACCGCTCGGGTTCTCCGGCCGACGCGATCGGCATCTGGGGGCTGGGCCCGGAGTCCAACACCAGGACTCCGACAGGTGTTCCGTCCAACTCCGCGATGTGCGGGGCGTTCTCGGTCATGTACCGCTCGACCCGCACTACCCCGCCCGGCTTCTGCGAATACGGTGTCGTGCCCCACTGCTCGGTATTGCCGCGGCCGTTCATCCAGACCACGGCGGAGTCGAGCATGTCGAGCACGGCCGGTGCGTCGGCCAGGTTGCCCGGTCTGATCCGTAGGCCATGTGCGGTGTCGTTCACGGCGGAAGTCTATACAGCGTCGGCCACGCCCGCGCTACTCGGTGCTTCCTTGCTGCTGCGGCCCCGCCGGGGCCGGCGTCCGGGGAGCTGTCCCTGGGCAACGCGCGCTACGAGGAGGCCCTTCCCGCCGTCCGGCGGCGAGAAGCCGAACTCGAAGCGGGGCTGACTCCGGAACAGCGGGAGGCCGCCCTCGTCTGGATGTCGACGGTCTCGGCCGCCTGTCAGGCGTGAATCGGGCTGTTGGGCCGCAGGGCCGGATCAGGAAGTACGAAGCGGTCTGCGTGCGTACTCCGCCGGCCGGCATGGCGCTGACCGCAGTCCCTGCGGGCGGCACAACGTCCGTGGCCGTGTCGGGACGGTTCCGTCGTCTACTTGAGCAGCCGACCGAGGCCCACGGCATGGGCCGGAGCCGGCGACAGCCCGGATGCGAGGCCGGTGACCTGGCGCTTGGCGTCTCGGACCGTCGGAGTGAGGAATCGGAGCGACAAGAGGTTGTCCAGGCTGAGCGGACCGGCCAAGGCTCCGCCGATACCGCCGCCCGGGCGCTCGGCGGCCTGGGCGGCGGGCACGGAGACGACTCCGATGAGGACGGTGAGGGCAGCCCCCGCGATGATGCGGGCAGCGGTGTGGTTGGTCATGACCCCGTAACACCATCGACAGCGGCGGAGTAACTGGAGCACGGTCGGGCCGGGGTGCCTCTTCCCCCGAATGGGCTCTGCCGCCCCCGCACGCGCAACCTTCGGACTGCTACCGGGCCGGGGGTGCCGCCCCGTCAGCCCAACGCGTCCGCCAACAGCCCCGCGGCCTTGGCCACCAGCTCGTTGTCACGCGGCGCGGCCGCCTCCGCCCTGGTAGTGAGCACCGACAGCACGATCGGCGGCCGACCCGGCGGCCAGGCGATCCCCGCGTTGTTGTTGGTCCCGTACGAGCCTGCGCCGGTCTTGTCCGCGATGGCCCAATCCCTGGGAAGGCCCTTCCGGAACCGCTCCCCACTCGTCGTGTTGGCCAGCATCCATCCAGTCAGCAGCTCTCGGTGCCGAGGGGCGAGCGAGTCGCCGAGTACGAGCCGCGCGTACGTCCGCCCGATGGCGCGCGGGCTCGTGGTGTCCGTGGCCCGCGCCGGCTCGGCCGAGTTCAGCTCCGGCTCCCACCGGTCCAACCGCGTCGTGGAGTCGCCCAGGGAACGGCAGATCCGGGTGATCGCCGTGGGCCCGCCCAGTTCGCGGAGCAGCAGGTTCCCGGCCGTGTTGTCGCTCTGGGCGATCGCCGCGGAACACAGCTCCGCCACCGTCAGGCCCCGCGCGATGTTCTCGTCCCGCTGCGTGATCTCACCCCCGCCCGCCCTCCTGACGTCCTCCCGCGTGTAGAACACGCGCTTCGCGAGGTACTCGCCGTCCCGGTCGAACTCCCGCATCACGGCCGCCGCGGCCACCGTCTTGAACAGCGAACACATGGGGAACAGCTCGTCGGCCCGGTACACCACCGTCCTGCCGTCGGCCATGTCCCGCGCGTACACCCCCAGACGCGCGGAGTGCTCCCGCTCCAGCTCCCGTAACTGCCGTACGACACCGCGCTCCGCGGCATGGGCGCCACCGGCCGGCAGGGTGGCGGCCATCGCCGCCCCCGCCCCCAGAGTCAGTACTGCACGCCGTGTCTTCACGTCTGCCTCTCCTCGCCTCGGCGATCACATACACCCACCGAGACGCCAAAGACGATCAAAAGGGTTCCCGGTGGGCGCCACGGGGTGGGTGCGAGGCCAACGCAAAGACCAAGCGGCTGGGACACCACCTGACGCCTGTGACCAGCGCGGACGGGCTCAGTGGTCGTCGTCGAGGAGTGCGCAGGCGAAGTCCTCCTGGACCGTACGCAGCCGGGCCAGCAGGGCGGGTTTGTTGCCCTTGCTGGTCTGGGTGTTGATGGAGAACGTGAGGGAGCGGGTGCCGTCGGGGGTGGTGGCGGCGAGCTGGGTGTAGCCGGGGAAGTTGCCGGTGTGGCCGTGGAGTACGCCGCAGCGGGTGGTGTACTGGAAGATCGCGAGCCCGGCGGCGTTGGTGCCGGGGCCCTCCGGTTCGGAGGAGTCGCCGGGCCGGAAGGCGAGCTGCTTGGTGCGGGTCTTCTCCGACAGCAGGGCGGGGCCGCCGTACGCGCGGATGAACGCGCCCAGTTCCCTGGGGGTGGAGACGATGCCGCCGGAGGCCCAGACCCCCGAGGTGCCGATGGCCTCACTGATGTCCTCGGGCTCGGCGGGCGGGGTGACGTCGTAGCCGTGCAGGAACGGCTTCGGGAGCCGGTAGCCCGGCGGCAGGCTGGTCCGGCGCAGCCCTAGGGGCCGGTACACGAGGTCCTCGAGGAGGTCTTCGTAACGGCGGCCGGTGGCGGCTTCGGCCATGAGGGCGACGGCGATGTTGTCGGAGTTGGAGTACTCGTACAGGGCGCCCGGGCGGAAGAGCAGCGGCTCGTCCGCTACGAAGCCGAGGAGCGCGCGCGAGTCGAAGAGGTGGCGGGGGTCGGCCTGGAGGATGCGCACGAACTCGGGATCGGCCGAGAAGTCGGGCAGGCCGCTGGTGTGCTGCAGGAGCTGACGCAAGGTCACCGCGTGCCAGGTCGCGGGCTGGGCGGGAAGTCGGTCGCCGATGGTGTCGTCGAGGGAGAGGAGCCCCTGGTCGACGAGCCGGAGCGCGACGGCACCGCTGAACGCCTTGGCGATGCTGGCGATGCGCATGTGGTCGTCGAGGTCCGGGCGGCGGCCGGTGGCGATGTCCCCGACGCCGGCGGTGTACACCTGCGTCCGGTCGTCCCTGGTGAGCACGGCGATCACCCCGGGCGGACCGTCCTCCTGGGCGACGAGCCGTTCGAGCTGCCGCTGGAGGCGCTCGTCATGGTACGGGCGTCCGCCGCCGGGGCCGGGGTCTGCCCCGGCCGCCTGCGCGGGCGGGAGGAGCGCGCCGAGCGCGGCGGCCGTGAGGGCCGCGGCGGACAGTCCGGCGCGGAATTGGTGCACGGAGGTACGGGTGGGCACGGTGTCTCCCGGTGTACGGCGGGGCGGCCGGTGTGGGTCGGCCGGTACCGTCTGCCTAGCAGCAGGGTGGCAGTCACGGGCGCGCGGCGCGCGCGGCCGGGGCCGGTCAGCGCACACGGGAGTCCCCCGCGCCGGGCGTGTCGCGCGGCCCGGCCCGGCACGCGAGGTGCCGGGCCGGGCGGGCGTTCAGAAGTCCCAGCTCTGGCTCCGAGCGCCGTTGCAGCTCCAGCTCACCAGGAGCTGGCCGTTCTCCGGCCGGCCGCCCAGGATGTCCAGGCACTTGCCGTTCACCCGGTTACGGATCTCGCTGCCGTTGCGGAACCACTTCTGGTGGCGACCGCCGTTGCAGTCCCACGTGGCCACCGAGCCCTGGTCGCCCAGATGGGGACCGTAGATCTCCAGGCACTTCCCGTTCATGCTGGAGCGGATCTGCTCACCGTCCCAGTACCACTGCTGGTTGGTGTCACCGGTGCAGTCCCACGTCACGGTGGTGGCGCCGTTGTCCTGATGCCACATGAAGATGTCGGCACACCTGCCGTTCAGGTTGGACTTGAGCAGCGGTGCCGCGGCGAACGCGGGCGTGCCCGTCAAGGTACCGCCGGCCACCAGCCCGGTGACCGCCGCCAGCAGCATCAGTCGTCGCACAGACCTCATGATTTCTCCTTCGTGTCGCCGTTGCGCGGTTGCGCTGGCCCTTGTCTAGCCGCCGGTTGATGTCCGGCGCCGGAACGTGGATTCCGGACATCAAAAGCTGGACAAACACCACCCATCACGGCTGCGGAAACCCGCAGGAAGGAAGGCCATGCCACGCCCCGAACGCCCGCTCGACCCGGACACCGGTCCGCTGACACGATTCGCGGCCGACCTTCGGAAGCTGCGCGAGGCCGCGGGACGGCCGCCCTATCGGGCACTGGCCAAGAAGGCGCACTATTCGTCAACCACACTGTCGGACGCCGCCGGCGGGCACGCGTTTCCGAGTCTCGCCGTCACGCTCGCGTATGTTGAGGCCTGTCAGGGCGACCGCCGCGCATGGGAAGCCCGATGGCATGCGGCCGCCGCCGAGATCGCCGCGAGCGCACACGGTGAAGAGCCCGGGGAAGCCGGCGGGCAGAGCGCGCCGTATGCGGGGCTGTCGGCGTTCCAGCCGGAAGACGCCGACCGCTTCTTCGGGCGTGAGCGGCTGACCGCCGAGGTGCTCGCGAAGGTGCGTGACCACCGCTTCCTGACGGTCTTCGGGCCGTCCGGATCGGGGAAGTCCTCGCTGCTGCGGGCGGGGCTCGTGGCCCGGGTGCGGGCATCGGGGTGGCCGGTGATGCTGTTCACCCCGGGCCCCCATCCCGTGGAGGAGTGCGCGATCCACCTGGCCGCGGTGACGGGGGAGGCCCCCGGAGCGCTGGTGACCGAGCTGCAGGCCGATCCGGCGGCGCTGCACCTGCGGATCCGGCAGGCCGTGATCGACCGTACGCCGGACATCGACACGCTGATCGTGGTCGACCAGTTCGAGGAGGTTTTCACCCTCTGCGGGGACCGGGACGAACGAGAAGCGTTCATCGCCCTGTTGATCGCGGCCACCACGGCGCCGACCAGCCGGACCCGGGTGGTACTCGGCGTGCGCGCCGATTTCTACGGCCACTGCGTCCAGGATCCCCGGCTGGTCGAGGCGATGCGCGACGCGCAGATCGCGGTCGGTCCGATGAGCAGCCAGGAGCTGCGCGAGGCCATCACCCGGCCGGCCGTGCTCGCCGACTGCACGGTGACCGGCCCGCTGCTGGCGGCCGTGGTCGCGGACGCGACCGGTCAGCCGGGTGCGTTGCCCCTGGTCTCGCACGCGATGGTCGAGACCTGGCGCCGGCGCAGCGGCAGCCGCCTGACCCTGGACGGATATCTGGCGGCCGGCGGCATCCAGCACGCGCTCGCGCACACCGCCGAGGCCGCCTACCGGGCGTTGTCAGCGGTGCAGCAGGACCTCGCCGGATCGCTGTTCCTCCGGCTGACCGCGCTGGGCGACGGCACCGAGGACACCAGGCGCCGCATCACCAGGGACGAGCTGGACCCGAACCCGGACACCGCCTACGTGCTCGAATCCCTTGCCCGGCAACGGCTGGTGACGCTGGACGAAGGGTGCGTCGAGATCACCCACGAGGCGATCATCCGGTGCTGGCCGAGGCTGCGCGCCTGGCTGACCGAGGACCGGGACCGGCTGCACATGCACCGACAGCTCACCGACGCGACCGCCGCCTGGGAGGTGCAGGACCGCGATCCGCACGCCTTGTACCGGGGTGCCCGCCTGGCCGCGGCGCTGGACCTGGCCGCCGCGGACGGCAGCCGGCTGACCTCCAGGGAGCGGCGCTTCCTCGACGCGAGCCGGGAGGCGCAGGCCGACGAGACGGCGGCGGTCAGGCGACGGACCGTCCGCCTGCGGCAGCTGGTCACACTGCTCACCGTGCTGGTGGTCATCGCGGCGACCGCGGGCGGACTGGCCGTCGACTCACGGGACTCGGCCCTCCGGCAGCGCAACGTGGCCATCGCTCGGAAGGCCGCCGCGGACGCGGCCGCGGTGCGGCATCACAACCCCTCGCTCGCCGCGCAGCTGAACCTGGCCGCGTACCGGCTGGCAGCCACCGGCGACGTCCGCGACCAGCTCATGAGCGCGTACGCGACGCCGTACACGAGCGGCCTCACCGGCCACACCTCCGACGTGGTCTCGATCTCCTTCGCCCCGAAGAGCACGGTCCTGGCCACCGCGAGCTGGGACCGCACCGTCCGGCTGTGGGACATCGGGGACGCCCACCACCCCGTACAGCTGGCCGTCGTGAACCAGCCGGAGCGGCTGATGTCGGTGGCGTTCGGTGAGGGCGGCCGTGTCCTGGCCACGGCGAGCGAGCGCTCGGTGCGGCTGTGGGACGTGGCGAACCGGCGTGCGCCCGCCGAGCTGAGCACGCTGCCGGATCAGCGGTCCGCGCCGTCGTGGGTGGCGTACGGGCCCGGCGGCGTCATCGCCACCGGCCACACCGACGGCGCGGCGCGGCTGTGGAACGCGAACGACCCCCGCCACCCGCGGCTCCTGGCCACCTTGCCGGGCCACACCGGCACGGTCACCTCGGTGACGTTCAGCCCGGACGGGCGCACTGCCGCGACCACCGGCGACACCACCACCAGACTGTGGGACGTCACCGATCCCGAGCATCCGCTCCTCCTCGACGTCCTGCGCGGACACACCGACACGGTGACCTCGGCCGCCTTCAGCCCTGACGGCCGGACCGTGGCGACCGGCAGCTGGGACCGCACCGCTCGTATCTGGGACATCGGCAGCAGCCCGCGCACCCGGCCACCGGCCGTCCTGCCCGTCCATCCCGCGATCGTCTGGTCGGTGGCGTTCAGCCCGGACGGCGGTACGCTCGTGTCGGTAGGAGGGTCCACCCAGTTCTGGGATGTCGCCGCCCCGGCGAACCCGAAGCGGACCAGCACGATTCAGGGCGGGTTCTACCAGGCCGCGTTCAGCCCGGACGGCCGCGTGCTCGCCAACTCCGACCGGCTCCTGGACCTGCGGGACCTGTCACTCGCGACCCACGACGACGTGGTCACCTCCCTGGCGTTCGGCCCCGGCGGGCACCTGCTTGCCAGCGCCAGCTGGGACGGCACCGCACGGCTGTGGCAGGTCACCGGCGGCCGGGCCCTGTGGCCGCTGTCGGTCCTGCGCGGGCACACCAGGTTCGTCCGGTCCGTGGCGTTCAGCCCGGACGGGCGCACCCTCGTCACCGCCGGCGAGGACGCCACCGTCCGCGTCTGGGACGTGACCGATCCACGCAGACCGCGGCCGACGTCGGTCCTCACCCCCGGCTCCGGCGAGGTCGCCGGTGCCGCATTCGGCCCGGGCGGGCACCTGTTGGCCGTCTGGGCACTGGGTACCGCCGGACTGTGGGACCTGACCGACCCCGGCAATCCCCGGCCACTGAGCCGGATCGCCGAGGACGGACCGAACGTCACGATGGCCTCGTTCCGGCCGGACGGCCGCACACTGGTGACGAGCACCGGCGAGTCGGGTTCGCTGCGGTTCTGGGACATCAGCGATCCGCGCAACCCCCGCGAACTGCCGTCCCCGTTCCGCTCCGACCCTCTGACCGCCGGCGTGTTCAGCCCCGACAACCGGCGGATGGCCGCCTTCCACCGAACGGACAAAACGGTCTGGCTGATCGACGTCAACGACACCGGCCGCCCGGCGAAGACGACCCGGCTACCGGCGCCCGCCTCCTGGCTCTACACGCTGACCTTCTCCGCGGACGGCCGCCGACTAGCAGCCGGCGCCGCGGACAGCAAGGCCCTGCTCTGGGACCTGAACGGCGCGACCACCCCCACCGTCCTCACCGGCCACTCGAACCCCGTCCCGGCCGTGGCATTCAGCCCGGACGGCAACACCCTGGCCACCGGCGGCAACGACTTCACGATCCGGCTGTGGGACACCGCCCTGGACAGGGTCACCGCCCGCATCTGCGACAGCGCGTACCCCCGGATCACCAGAGCCCAATGGGCACAGCACTTCACGGCGATCGACTTCAACCCACCCTGCCCCGCCCCATGACGGTCAGTACGACGGTACGGCCGTCCGGGTCGGTCAGAGTGCGCCGACCGGACGCCGGCCCACCTGCGCCGCGCGCCGGCACGAGGTCGAGACGGAGTCCGGCGTAGAAGTCACGGCACGCCTCCAGCCGGGTCGTGTAGATCACGAGCAGATCCATGTTCACGGACGGGTCAGGACACCACGGGAGCGGCGTCGACTTCGGTCAGCCTGACCGTGCACAGCCCGCCGCGCTCGCTCTTCACGTCCGTCACCTTGAGCTGTGTGCCCGGCGTGAGAATGTACTCCTCCTCCCCGGTGAAGGCGGAGAAGCTCCTGATCCCGACCGCCTGGGCGGGCGTCACCTCGAAGAGGGTCCGCTTGCCGCGGCTGCCGAGGAAGGAGCGGGCCACGCTCAGCTCGGAGGTGCACGAGGAGACGCCCCACCAGGTAACCGTCCGACCCACCGGGTACTGCGCCCGCAGGTCCAGCGACACACCGCGCCACAGCGGCTGCGTGTGGGTGGGCAGCCCTGCGACCGCCGAGAACAGCAGCCGCAGGTACGGCAGATAGGGCGTGACCCTGGTGCGGTCCGGGGAGCGGAGGACGGCGTTGATCTCGCGGTAGAAGGCGGACTCGCAGGTGTAGAGATAGAGCGCGGCGATCGCGTCGGCGGACAGGCTGCCGGACATTTCGTCCGCCCGCCGCTTGCCGAAATCGCGTGACCGCTCGATGTGTCCGGTGAGCCCGGACAGCGTCTCGGTGACCGGTGCGACGGCGTCCTGGAAGTCCATCAGCGGGGTGTCGAACACGCCGGTGATCGCGGGGAGGACCAGGCCCTCGTCCTTGACGCTGGTGAGCCGTTCCAGGTACAGCTGGTGCAGGTTCATCGTCGACTCGATGAAGGCGCCCATGCGCGCCGAGACATCCGAACCTCCCGCACCGACGGCCCCCTGGTCCCACCCCCTGCTCGGCAGCCAGTCGATCCCCTCGGAACCCAGCGACGCGAGAGCTTCGTTCACCATGGCGAAGTGGTCGCCCTCGCAGAAGATGTCGCCCTGCGCCGCCGGGTTCGCGTGGTCGATGTGCCGGACCTCGACGTCCGGGTACTTCTTCTGGAGCCGCAGGACGACCCTTTTCAGGTTGCGGGCGTGCGCTCCCCACCAGGCGAACACGACCCCGCGGTCCTCCTCGTCGGCGTCCTGCTTGGCCTTGAGGATCTCCTCGACGATCCGTTCGGCGACGGGGCGCCAGAACGCCGTGTGCTGGTCGGCACCCATCGCTCCGTCGCCGCTCGCGGTGAGCGAGGCGTTCAGCAACAGCACGCCCTGCGTGAGCATCGCCTGGAACCACTCGGGCGGCTGGACCGTGTCCCGCTCCTTCAACAGCGCGCGAACGTCGGCGATGGGCGTCTTCTTGGCGATGCCGTACTTCCACATCGCCGCCGCCTTGATGATGCAGCGGATGCTGACGACCCTGCCGAACTGGCTGTCCTTCCAGTCGTTGAAGGTGTTGTCGAACATGGCTATGCCGGTCGCGCTCTCCGGCCGCGGGTAGGGATTCTGGCCGAAGGCGACGACCTTCCACTTGTGCGGCGGGTGGGGCTTGAGCGCTTGGAAGGTCAGCTCACGGACCGGGACGACCTCAGGGCTGCGGCCCTTCCCGATGAACCGGGCGGCATCCGGCAGCGCCTCGATGACGGGCTTCAGCAGCGGAAGCCAGGGCTCACCGCCGCCGTTGAAGAGCTCGGTGAGAGCCAGGGGGTCGTTCGCATCGGGCTGGGTCGGCGCCCCGCCGTTGATCGCGTCAGTCACGGGGGAGGGGCTTTCGCTCGTCGTGGTCGGGGGATGGACGTGGTCGGCAGGAACGGGCGCAACGGCCTTCGGCGGCACGATGCGTACCCGCTCCTCGACGGGGGCGTTCTCGATGCCGTGGAGCTGCGTGATGATCGTGGCGCGCAGCTCGTCGTCATCCTCGAACCAGTGGTCGTGGAAGAGCGTGTAGCCGGTCCACATGAGGTTGGCGCACACCCTGGCCGGCACCCGTCCGGTCTGTGCACCCATCCCGACCAGGGCCACGGAGCGGATGCTGCCCGGTGCCTGCCGGTTCTGCCGGTGTACGGCCTGGAACGCGGCGGCGCATGCCAGCGCCACGTTCAGTGTGGCGCTCACGTTCTGCGAGGACTGCACCATGGTCGGCGTCGATATCAGGTACCGGGGGACGGTCGCCCCCGACGGGACGCAGACCGCGCTGCCCACGGGGAGGGCTCCGGCGAACCGATCGCGGATCGCCCGCTGCACACGTAGCTGGATGCCGGATCCGAGGTGCCGCTTGATGACGGCGTCGACCCCGCCGTCCATCCGGCCCTTGGAGTTCGTCGGAGTGACCCAGGCATCGACGTCCTCGTCGAGGATCGAGCCCCGGCGGATCTCGATACCGGGGGTGTCCGCGAACGCGGCCCGCCACGCCTCCACCACCCGCTCGTTCACGTCTGTCAGCACCACCCTGAGTGCGGGCTGAGCACTGCTCTCGGTCATCGTCCACTCCTGTCGGGAAACGGCGCTTCCAACACCTCGAACGTAGCCGCCACCACTGACAACGCCGCTCCGGGCAGCCGAGGATGACCTGCCGTCACGACTCCGGCAACGCCCGCCGGAGCCACACTTCGTGAAGGACAGCGCGCTGCGAGGGCGGGTGGTGGTGGATCACCATCGAACCATCCAGTCAGCCCTCTTCCCGGGCTGGTCGCTCCCGGTCCCGCGGGAGGGCCGCGGCCAGACCGCGGCCCGTGGCGGAGGCGAAGCCCAGCCAGGTGTGGCGGTTGCCCCACCAGCACCAGCCGACCTTAGGGGCGTTACGCCGCTCGCGGCCGTCCCGCCCCGTGCCGTTGCTGATCCAGATCGCCGGGGTGCGGGCGTCCAGGGCGCCGTTCGCCTTGCGCAGCCGGGAGCCGATGGTCATGAAGCAGTGGCTGCGCTCGAGGACCGCCGGCTGCTGGAGCACCCAGTGGATGCCTTCGGTGAGCAGCAGCGGGGTGCGGTTCTCCTCGGTGAGGGCGGGCAGTGCCTCCTCCGGGCTCCAGTTGGCCATGCGGTCGCCGCGGTCGAGGCCGGTGACGAGGTAGAGGGGGGCGTCGGGCAGCTCGACGGCGCAGGGAGCGAAGCGGTCGACATCGGACATGTCGGTGACGACGAAGCCGGACTTGCCGTCATGGCGGAGCAGCGGTGCAAGGGCGCAGGCGGGGGCGCGTTCCGGGTGGATGGCGAGCAGGGCGTCACCGGCTCCGTTTTCGGCGTCCTCGGCGAAGGCGCGCAGCTCGGTGGCGGGCATCCCCGCGAGCTCGTGCACCCCAAGCCGGATCAGGTGATCTGCCTGGGTGGCGAGCGGCGGGAGAGGGGGCACGACGGCGGTGGACGAGGTGTCGGGCAAGGCACTCCTCGGTTTGGGGCAACAGACCTGGACCCAACGAAGCGGCCTGCCGGAATGTTCCCGGTGCGCCGACACCACGATGCGGTTGATCGCGACGCGCACCGACGCTGCGCCGCACCGCTGCCGATGGTGAACCTCCGACAAGTAGAAGTTGATCAACCGGCTCTTGAACATCGAGCAGAAGTGGCTGTTCGGCGGACTGACAGCCGCGAAGATGGGGCGCGGTCGGTCGGCAGGCGGCGACTCGGATCCGATACTCAGTGGCGGACCGAGTCGATGCGCACCACCATGCGCCCATGGACTCAGGCGATCGCGACAACGAAGCAGCGGTGACTCGGTGGACCCCCTCCAGCATCTACCCCGACATGTGGGTCGACCCGGCCGACGACCCGCGCGAGACGGAAGCGGAGACGGTCGACGAACGCGGCACGCTGCTGGAGAGTCTGCGCCACTTCCGCCTCACCATCGAGATGAAGTGTGCTGGCATGGACGCCGAGCAGATGGCCCAGCGCTCCGTGCCGCCGTCCACGATGTCCTTGCTCGGGCTGGTACGGCACATGGCCGAGGATGAACGGCACTTCCGCCGGATGGCCGGCGAGGACTCGCCCAGGATCTACCGAACCGCCGAAGACCGCGATGGCGACTGGAACGGCGCGATCGCCGACCCGGCGGTCGTGGAGGACGCATGGCGCAATTGGCGGGCGGAGATGGAGTTGACCGACCGTTTCATCGCCGGCTTCGCCGATCTCGGCACGCGCACCGGGGAGGCGCCGCTTCGCGAGATCCTCGTGGCGCAGATCGCCGAGTACGCGCGGCACTGCGGCCACGCCGACCTCCTGCGCGAGCGGATTGACGGTCGCGTTGGCCAGTGATCACTCCGCGGGGTCGGGCCCGTGTGCCGGCGAGGCGGTGGGCACCGATGCGGCGGGCGATGGCCGGCTGCGCAGGTGAGATGAAACTCGCTCACAAAGCCGCGATGGCCGACGTCGCGCTGGCGGCCCAGACGTGGGCCCGCTCACGTACTGCCATGAGGAAGGCGATGACGAGCTGGTCCCGGGCGGGGGCCGGAGGTACTACCGGAGGTGTGGCCCTCCGCATCGAAGCTGCTGGGTCGTCATGGGACGTCCCTCTCTTGGTACTTCGGTGCGGAGCCCGCATGCCGTGCAGGTCATGCGGAAACCGTAAGACCTCAAGCGTGGTTGAGGGCAAGCGGGTGATCTTCCGGACACCGTCGGCGCGAAAACCAGCAGTCCCACCCCTCGCCCCGAACGTGTTTGAGACGTTGGTCAGGACCCTGGATCGATCTCAGCGCCGGGACCGCAGCCGCCCCGGGTGACGGCGGACAGCCGATCGGAGCATTGGGCCGGGTCGCACAGGGCCGGCCCGGGGCGGGGTCAGCACAGTGGGACAGTGAACAGATCTTTGATGCTGCGCCCGGCCAAGCTCCTCGGTCCCGCCGCGGCCGCACTCTCCCTCGTCATGCTGGCGGCCGGTCCGGCGGCAGCGGCTCCCTCTCTCGCGCAGCGTGCGGGGTCGGAGGTGCACTGGACCGCGCTGCCCGCAACCTCCAACAAGGTCTTCGTCGTCGACTACCTTGACGAGGTCTCGATCTTCGACGAGGCCGGGATCATTCCCGGGTCCGGCTGCCGGACCAGCGGAAGCAACCAGGTCAACTGTGGGCGCATCGCCACCACGACGAGGCTCAGGATGTCGGCGGGCGACGGGGACGACTCCGTGAGCCTCGGGTTCTTCGTTCCGCTGCCGGTTCCGGGGGTCATCGACGGCGGGTCCGGGCAGGACCGGATCCGTGGCGGTTCCCGCGCCGACCAGCTGTCCGATCCCAACGGCTGGTCCACCCCGCAGTCGGATCCCACCTTCGTGGGAGAGGGCGGCAACGACATGATCCTCAGCCGGAACGGCGGCTACGACCGGATCGACTGCGGAGTCGGCTTCGACACAGTGTTCGCGGATTCGGGCGCCCGCGACGTGGTCGTGAATTGTGAGAACGTGGTCCGCTTCTAGACCGCCTGGCCACCGGGGACCGGTAACCGTGCACCCCCTGGCACAGACCGGGAGTGACCATAGGTCGCAAAGAAGTGATCTATCGTCACTTCCCGGTCTGGATGAGGTTTCTTGGATTCAAGAGCGCTTCTCAGCGGCGCCCGCCCTGCTAGCAGGCCAGGGTGCCTGGACGCCGTTCGGTCCATCCGCGACGAGACGGAACGCCCCCACCGCATACTGGCCTCTTCCAAGGCGCGCCCGCACCACCTCAGTGGAGGCCGGACCCCCGTCCGCCGCCCGACCAGCGCCAGTGGGGATCACTCGCCGGCTCTGCTCGCAAGCCCGCCGGGAACGGCAAGCTCAGGCCCGGCGCCTCACCGCGACCAGGGCGTCCTTAACCTCCTGCACCACACGGGCCGCGTCCTCGGGGTTGTTCACCACGTCGGTGCGGTTCATGTCGACGACGAGGACCTCACTGGCCGAGTAGTGCTTGTGCACCCAGTCGTCGTAGCCGGACCACAGTGTCCGGTAGTACTCGACGAGGCTCTCGTCCTGTTCGAAATCGCGGCCCCGCAGCCCGATGCGGTGCAGCACCGTCTCGAAGTCCGCCTTGAGATAGATCATGAGATCGGGTGCCTTGCGGTACGGCAGGCCGTCGATCTCGCGCATCATCTCGCCCAGCAGCCCCTCGTACACCTGCATCTCGAGGGAGCTGATCCGGCCCAGGTCGTGATTGACCTTGGCGAAGTACCAGTCCTCGTAGATGGACCGGTCGAGGACGTTGTCGCCCTGCTTGTACGCCTCCTTGATCGAGGCGAACCGCGTCTGCAGGAAGTAGAGCTGGAGCAGGAAGGGATAGCGCCGCGCCTGGATCTCCTCGGGGCTCGCCGTGTAGAAGAGCGGCAGGATCGGATTGTCTTCCACGCTCTCGTAGAAGACTTCGCTGCCCAGCTCCTTGGCGAGCAGTTCGGCCACACTCGTCTTGCCGATTCCGATCATGCCTCCGACGCAGATCACCGGCATACCTCACTTCTCCCTGGGGGTCTTCTGTTCGTGGGCGGGTGTGCCCGGCGCCCCACACCGCTGAGACGCACACCGGCGGTCACGCGACTCCCCGGGATCTTCACGATCAGCACCGTGCGGTCCGCATCCGGACCAAGGCCCTGACCCAGGCCGCTCTCCTCGACCGGCCGGCCTGACCGTTCCGCAGTCGCCGCGCACAGCGACGATCCGCAGCCCTGAGGCCGTCTTGAATCTTAAATGACGATTCTCCCCATGCTGGCCAGAGCACCGGTCGGCTCTCGTCCGTGAGGTTGTTCCCACCCGGAGAGAGCGCCGATCGCGGTTCCTTCGACGGGTCGGGCCCGATCCGCAGTCGTCCGACCCCTGGGGCATCGGCTACGGTCCTGGACTGTGAACCGTACCGAGCGTCTGTACGCCCTGGTGGAGGAGTTACGCGCGGTCTCGCCCCGGCCGCGCAGCGCCCGGTGGCTCGCCGAGCGCTTCGGCGTCAGCACCCGCACCATCGAGCGGGACCTCAGCGCGCTGCAGCAGTCCGGTGTGCCGCTGTACGCCGAACCGGGGCGCAGCGGCGGGTACGTGGTGGACAAGGACCACACCCTGCCGCCCCTGACCATCACCCCGGCCGAGGCGGCGGCTCTGGCGGTCGCCCTGCACGGGCTGTCCGGGACACCGTTCGCCGCGGACGCCCGCTCGGCGTTGTACAAGGTGTTCGCCGTCATGCCGCAGCGCGATCTTCAGGCCGCCCGCGAGCTCGCCGGTCGCGTGCGGGTCCCCGTGAACCCCGTCAAGCCGTCCGCGCTGCCGCACACGCTGCGCGAGGCGCTCTCGGCCCGCCGGCTGCTGCGTCTGTGCTACGCCGACGAGCAGGGTGAGGTCACCGACCGCACCGTCGACCCCCTGGGCTTCCTCGGAGGCGACCAGTGGCACCTCATCGGATGGTGCCGGCTGAGCTCCGCCGTGCGGGGTTTCCGCCTCGACCGAATCCGGGAGGCGCGGGCACTGGAGGAAACGGCGGAGCCGCGTCCGGTGGACCTGTCCGAACTGGACACCTGCGGAGGGGATTTCGTCTCACTCGAAGAGCTCTATGGTTTCGCTTGAGCCGCTGTCCGGAGGGCTAAACACCGACAGGGGGTTGTCGCCCCCCGCCCGGAGGCTGGGTGACCACGAACCGACCTCGGAAGGCGCCCATGTCTGTGACGACGACCCCCACCACCGACTCCGCACCGCTGACCCGGGAGGCCGGCACCCGGCTGGTGGATGGCTGGGCCGCGCTCTGGAACGGAGACGTCGCCCTCGCCGAGCAGATCCTCGCCCCCGGCTTCCGGCTGTACTTCGCGGACGACTTCGGAGGCTCCGGCTCCGCCGCGACCTTCGGCCAGGCCGAACTGACGGCCTTCATCTCGGCCAACAGCCATGCCCTCACCGGCCTGACGTTCGCCGCCGAGGCCGCACCGCTGGTCGACTCCGAGCGCGGCGAGATGGCCGTCCGGTGGTGCGAGAGCCAGGGCGATGGCGGAGACGTCGTCGTCAAGAGCGGCATCGACATGTTCGCGGTCACGGACGGCCGGATCTCCGCCGTGTGGTCGCTCACCGGCAACCGCCGCTTCGCCGCCTGACCGGGCACCATCCACTGCCTGCCGCCGGCCCTCGGTACGGGACCTCGGTGTCGGCGAGCTCGCTTGTCAGCTACGGTGCGCCGATGCCAGAGATCAAGAAGTTTCAAGTCACCTTTGACTGCGCGGAACCTGAGCGCCTGGCTCGCTTCTGGTGCGAGGTGTTGGGGTACGTCATACCGCCGCCACCGGAGGGGTTTGCCACTTGGGACGATTTCAAGCGCTCGCAGCCACCCGAGCAGCGGGATTCATGGTTCGCCTGCATAGATCCCTCAGGAGCGGGCCCGCGACTGTACTTCCAGCGAGTCCCCGAAGGGAAGGCCGCCAAGAACCGGGTGCATCTCGATGTGCGGGTCGGTACCGGTCTGGTGGGCAAAGAGCGCCTCGCCGCACTCGAGGCCGAATGCGCACGACTGGTCCCGCTCGGCGCGGTACATGTGCAAACGCTGTATGACGGCAAGTCCACGTGGTGCTGGAAACCGCCCAGCTCGCCGTCCGCGTACGGCGGAGTGCTCAACGGCAGGAGCCAGAACCCCAGCTTGGCCCACCACCAGCCGGGGTGGCCCTCGGAGTCGGGCCCCCAGCCGTCGAGGATCTGGAGGGCGATCATGATGGCGCCGAACAGCCACATCGGCGGCAGCAGTCGGCGCAGTCGGCCGCGGATCACGCCGAGAGCGGGACGGCTGAGCGAGCGGGCCATCAGCGAGCCGGCCAGCGCGAACATCACGCCCATCGACGGGAAGACGAGGGGCAGCCAGAACCAGCCGAAGTTGTGGTAGAGCACCACACGGCCCAGCGCCAGCGCGCGCAGCAGGTCGAGGTGGCGGTCCCGGCCGCCCTTGCGCGGGGCCGGCGCCTGCGGCTCCGGCTCCTGTCGCAGCACGGCGGGGACCCTCAACCGGAGGGTGTCGTGGGTACGCCCGAGGTCGATCGATGCGGTCACGGTCAGGCCTCCACGGGTGCAGCGACCTCGCCGGTGCGCCGGAGCTTCTGCCAGCGCAGCCGGCCACCGGTCATCGCCGTGATCGCGGACTGCAGCAGGACTATGTACATCAGCTGCCGGTAGACCAGTTGCTGGATCGGCAGGCTGATCAGGTGCCAGGGCTTCTCGCGGTCGAGCCGGAAGGCGTACCAGGACAGCGCGGCCTGGAGCAGGATGAAGCCGCCCCAGCTGGTGAGGGTGATCGGGGCGTCCGCGAACAGCACTCCGTACAGGAAGAACATGTCGACCAGAGGCGCCAGCAGCGGGGCGACCACACCGAACAGCACGACGAGCGGCAGCCCGAGCCGCCCGAAGCGCCCGGCCGGACCGCGCGAGGTCACGGCCCCGCGGTGCTTCCACATCGCCTGCATGCTGCCGTAGCTCCAGCGGTACCGCTGGGACCAGAGCTGCTGGAGGCTGGCGGGGGCCTCGGTCCAGGCGCGGGCGCGCTCGGCGTAGACGACCCGCCAGCCCTGGCAGAGCACCCCGATGGTGATGTCGGTGTCCTCGGCGAGGGTGTCGTCGCTCATCCCGCCGACCTGCTGCAGGGCCTCCTTGCGGAAGGCGCCGACCGCGCCGGGGATGGTCGGGATGACGCCCAGCATGTCGTACATCCGGCGGTCCAGGTTGTGGCCGAGGACGTACTCGATGTGCTGCCAGGCGCCGATCAGGCTGTCGCGGTTGCCGACCTTGGCGTTGCCCGCGACCGCGCCGATCGCCGGGTCGCCGAAGGGCTGGACCAGCTCGCGCACGGTGGACGGCTCGAAGACGGTGTCGCCGTCCATCATCACAATCATGTCGTGCGAGGCGGCCGCGACGCCGGTGTTGAGCGCGCTGGGCTTGCCGCCGTTGACCTGGCGGATCAGCCGGACGAACGGCAGGCCCATCTCCTCGACGATGTCCGCGGTGCCGTCCGTGGAGCCGTCGTCGATGACGATCACCTCGATCGGATGGTCACTCGCGGCGAGGGAGTTGAGGGTGTGGGCGATGCACTCGCGCTCGTTGTAGGCCGGGACCAGTACGGTGACGGGCTCGGTGACCGGCGCACCCAGGCGTCCCGCCGCTTGGAGCGGCGGGCGTGCATCGGTGCGAGGACGAGCATCAGCGCGAACCGGCCGAAGTTGAGGAAGCCGATGACGGCCAGCAGCCCGATCAGCACCGGCAGGGTGAGCACGGCGAACTGGGTGGCCCAGATGTATCCCTTGCCCGCCCACAGCTGGAAACCGTGCACCGGCGGGGTGGCGCTGGAGGCGCCGAGTGCCTCGGAGATGGTGGTGAAGCGGTAGCCCTGGGCCTGCAGCTTGTCGATGATCTGGACGAGCGCGGTGAGGGTTTGGCTGCGGTCGCCACCCGCGTCGTGCAGCAGGATCATCTCGCCCGCACCGGGCTGGGACGGCATCGCCGCCTTGACGATCTCCTCGACGCCGGGACGCTTCCAGTCGTCGGCGTCCTTGTCGATGAACGCGGTGAGGTAGCCGCGCGCGCCCACGTACTTGATCGCCGGATAGTTCCAGTCGTCCAGCGCGGCCGCGTTGGAGGAGTACGGCGGGCGGAACAGCGCGCTGTGGACGCCCGCGACGCCGGCCAGCGCCAGCTGCGTCTGCGCCAGCTCCCAGCTGATCCGGGTGCGGGACTGGTACACGAGATCGGGGTGGGTGAAGGTGTGCACGCCGAGTTCGTGGCCGCTCGCGACGATCTGCCGGATCAGCTCGGGATGGCGTGCGGTCATGCCGCCGGTCACGAAGAAGGACGCGCGGATGTTGCGGGCCTCCAGCAGCTCCAGGATCTTCGGGGTCCACTCCGGCGAGGGACCGTCGTCGAAGCTCAGCACCACGGTGCGGTCGGGGATGCGATAGCTCACGGGGTGCTCGTTCTTGTCACCGCGTGCGTCGATGACCGGGCCGCCCTTGAGCAGGTTCTGCGGCACGGTGTGCTTGTCGACCGACTCCGCGACCCGGGAGTCGTGGAACGCCTCGTTGGGGGCGAGGCCGCGCAGGACGAGGAGCGCGAGCAGGCAGGCCAGCAGGGACAGCGGCATGAAGAAGCGCAGCGGCGGGGAAGTACCGTGACAGGCGGCGGTCCGCGGCCTGGTGTGCCGTGAGTGCTTCCCGCACTGCTGGGGCGAGGCGGCCGTGGCGGGTGAGTGCGCATCCGGGTCCCGGCCTCGGCGAGAGCGGCCACGAACGAGGTCGCCACCGCGGTGTCGGGCTCCAGCAGTTGCACGACCCGGGCTGCGACGTCGTTGCGCTCGTACGTCGGCGTCCGTCGAACTGGTCGGGGGCGGTCCGGTTGGAGATCAGCTGCAGCGCGGCCCGCCGCACCACGGGATCCCGGTCGTCGAACAGCGACCGCAAGCGGGGCCACTGCCGCCTCCGACCCGCGCCGGTCCACCGCGTCCAGCCCCTCCAGCATGTCCATCCCCCTCCGGGGCGTCCTGCCACTGCGGTGGACGGTGCAGCGCGGCAATTCCGAGCAGCACGGAACGGCTGCGTCAGCTGCCGGGAGGGTCGGGCAGCCGACGGAGTTCGAGCAGGGCCACCGCGATCTTCACTGCGGTCGAAATCGTCAGGGCCTGCAGAAACGGCATACCCATGAGCCACAGGGCCAGCATCATGACCGTGAGCACCAAGAATGCCGGTAGCAGATTGGTTCGCCGGATCGCAGTGCGCAGGTGTCCGGCTCTGTTCCGACGATGATCCACCGTGCTGATCGGGCGTGCGGTGACGCCTTCCTCCTCGGCTTGCGGCATTGGCTGCTGCCCTTCCCTCGCGTTCGTCTCCGGCATCGAGTCTTCGGTGCGACCCGGCGGACTGCCACTGCTCCACTCGCGCCCGCCGCCATCCGAGGTACGGGTTCACCTCACCGGAGCCGATATGGAAGCGGGCCGGCACAGCCGGTCGGCGCCCAAGTGGCCGTTGCCCCGGCTGGTCATCGCGCAGAGCAGTCGGGCGGCGTCGCCGACCCTGGTGGACCGCATCGGCCGCCGCGCCCTGATCCTCGCGGGCGCCGCCGGCGGAGACCTCACCCTCCCCAACACCCGTGAGGAAGGACCGGGTGGGGGGAGGCGGTCTGGCGGGTGGGTGGAGGGCTGGGGCAGCATCTTCCTGCTCGACCGGAGCTCTGGGCTCCACCCGCACCGCCATCCCACCGTCTCGGTCATCAGCAGGAGGAATTTCCCCGATGAAGATCCGCACGGTCCTCAGCGCACTGGTCCTCGTGCTGGGTGTGCTCTTCACCCCCGGCGTCGGCATCCTCGGACGCGCCACCGAGGCCCACGCAGCCACCAAGATCAGCCACGCGACGGCGACTTCGATGTTCCGGAGCTCCGGCATCACCTGGTCCTCCTCCGGTGGCTGTTCCGACCGCTACAACCCCAGCTGTACCTCCTTCGAGCAGCTCAACCTCGCCACCGCGCAGGGTGCCCAGACCCTCAGGAGCGCCAGTGGGTGCGCACTGAACATCACCGGCGGCACCGAGACCGGGCACGCCGGCGGCACGTACTCCCACTGGAACGGCTACAAGCTCGACCTCAGCAAGTACGCCTGTCTCGGCACCTACATCAAGAACACCTTCACCTACATAGGGCTGCGCGGCGACGGCGCTCCGCAGTGGAAGTCCGGTGCCGGCAACGTCTACGCCGACGAGGGCAGCCACTGGGACGTGACCTACTACAACTGCGGCGGCTGCTGATCCCGTCACCGCGCCAGGCAAAGGCGTGCGCCCGGGAGCACCCGGGCGCACGCCTCCCGCTGATCAGTTCCGGTACCGGTACAGGATTCGACCGCGGGTCAGGTCATACGGGCTGACTTCCACGAGCACCCGGTCGAACGGGAGGATCCTGATGTAGTTCTTCCGGATCTTTCCGCTGATGTGCGCGAGGACGTGATGCCCGTTCTGGAGCTCCACCTTGAAAGTGGCGTTGCGCAGGCATTCGACTACGGTGCCCTCGATTTCCAGGCCGTTCGCTGTTCTTGCCAATGTTTCCCGTTTCTCGAATCTGATGGGTTGGTGTCGGATGGGTGGGGCGGCGATGCGTCAGCGACGCACCAGTTCCACGTTGCTGCCGGTCCGCCGGGCGCCGATGTCCTCGATCAGCGCCATCGCGGCGGTGTTGGATTCGTCCACCTCGGCCCAGGCCGAGTCGATCCCGGCGTCGCGGTGCAGCGAGCCCAGCGCGTGGGCCAGCAGCGCCCGCCCGATGCCTTGGCGTTGCCGGTCGGCGCGTACCGCGATCAGTCCGATCCGCGCTCGGCGGCGGACCGGCGCCACCCGGACCAGCCCCACGTACGCGCCGTTCCGCACGGCCACCGTGTACTTCGACGGGTCCACCGGCCTCGTCCCGGCAGGGCGGGGCAGAACCTCGGCCGGCATGGTCTGCCATCCGACGGTGGCCTCGACCTCCTCGCGAATCGCGCGGTCCAGCGCAACCAGCAGTCTTTCGTCCACCTGCTCGTCGGGCAGGATCGTCACGCCCGCCGGCAGCCCGGTTTCGCGCGGGCCGCTGGGCAGGACGTACTCCCACTCGCGGCGTGCGAGGGTGAAGCCGAGTTGCTCCCAACGGGCCTTCTGGTCGATGTCGGCTTCGCCGACCAGAGTGTGGAGGGGACTCGGCAGGTCCGCCAGTATCGCGGCGCCGAGCCGGCCGAAGGCCGCGTCCTGCCACACGTCGATGCTGACGAAGAGCCGCCCGTCGGGCCGCCGCGAGACGTCGCCGTGGCCGACGATCCGATCGTCCTCCACGGCCTGCCACTGGGTCTCGGCCACCCGGGTGACCATCACGGAGTTCATGGCTGTCGCCTTTCAGGAGTGCCTGGTTGTAGAGGCGCTCCCGACGACACCTGGGTCAGTCGCACACCGTGACGGAAGGAGGGAGCACCCACTTCGATACAGCGTTCATGGGTCGCACCTCCTGGTGTCGTGTCACGGCGCTCCGCACGTTAGCAACCGGCAAGTTCCCGTCCAAGTCGTTTTCTTCCCCGTCGGAGCGTGGCCCGACGGCCTCGCGGTCACGCTGCCCCCTGGCGGGTTACTTACCAGTAAGGGATGATGGCCGCAGACCATCCACACGGCCGGGGGCTGAGGTAACGGTGTCGACTTTCGAGAAAGCAACCACGGTGCACGCCTTCCGGGATGACGCCCTCGGGGAGCACGACGCCGTCGGTCTCGCCGAGGCGATACGGCGGGGCGAGGTCAGCGCCGCCGAGGTGGCCCGGGACGCGGCGGAGCGGGTCCGTACGGTTGAGGCGCGGCTCCACGCGATCCAGGTGCACATCGACGTCCCGGCGCACGCCACCGGGACGGGCGGCGCCATCGCCGGGGTGCCGACCTTCGTCAAGGACAACACCGACTACACCGGACTGCCCACCGGCCACGGCAGTGCCGCCTTCAACCCGCGGCCCGCGCGGCGGCACGCGCCGTTCACCCGGCAGTTCCTCAGCAGCGGGGTCACGGTGCTGGGCAAGACCCGGCTGCCCGAGTTCGGCTTCAGCCCGACCACGGAGTACGAGGGCGCCGAGCCGGTCCGCAACCCGTGGAACACGGGCTACTCGGCCGGTGGTTCCTCGGGCGGCAGCGCGGCGCTCGTCGCTTCGGGCGCGGTACCGATCGCACACGCCAACGACGGCGGCGGCTCCATCCGGATCCCCGCCGCCTGCTGCGGGCTCGTCGGGCTCAAGCCGACGCGCAGCCGGGTCGTGGCGAACGCCCAGAGTCGTCAACTGCCGCTCGACCTCGTCTCCGACGGCATCGTGAGCCGCTCGGTGCGCGATACCGCCGCGTTCCTCGCCGCCGCCGAGACGTACTGGCGCAACCCCAAACTGCCGCCGCTGGGCCTGGTCGAAGGGCCCTCGGAGCGTCGGCTGCGCGTCGGGTTCCTGCTGGACTCGCCGAACGGCGTTCCCTGCGACGAGGTCACCCGGGATGCCGTGACGGACACCGTGGCCACGCTCGAACGGCTCGGCCACACGGTGGAGCCGGTGGAGCTCGCCATCGACCCCCGGTTCACGGAGGACTTCCTCACCTACTGGGGGATGCTGTCGTTCCTCCTCGGCGTCACCGGTCGGACCCTCGGCGCGGACTTCGACCGCCGCGGCATGGACGCCCTCAGCCGGGGGCTGCGCGAGACGTATCTCGAGAGCTGGCGCAGCACGCCCGGCGTGCTGCGCAGACTGAGGCGCACGAGGGAGGCGTACGCGGCGGGGTTCCGCGGACTCGACCTCGTCCTTTCCCCCGTGCTCGCCCACACCACACCGCCGATCGGCCACCTCAGCCCGGCCGTTCCCTACCCGACGCTGATCGAACGGATCCTCGCGTACGTGGCGTTCACGCCGCTCAACAACGTCGTCGGTACCCCCTCGATCTCGGTACCCGCCACGGGCGCGACGGAGCACGGCCTGCCCATCGGCGTCATGTTCTCGGGCCGCCCCGGCAGTGAACGCAAGCTCCTGGAAATCGCCTTCGAGCTGGAAGCGGACCGCCCTTTCCGCCGGATCCAGGACGCGTGACGTCCCGGGCGCACAGCACCCGCGCCGCGGGCGGCGCCCGGTCAGAGCTCCGGGAAGGTCTCGGCGATGCCGAGCGTCGGGGCGATCGTGCGCCAGATCGTCGCACGGGCCGTGGGGAGGTCCACCCGGGGGTCGTCGAGCATCAGGCGGATGCCGAAGCCGTCGCACAGGGCCAGCACCAGGGTGCTGAGCGCCGGCACGTCGCAGTCGGCGAACTCCCCGCTCTCGATGCCCCGCTCCAGTGCCCCGCCGACCCATGCGTGCAGCTGGTCGTAGAGGTCGACCGCCAGATGGCGGGCCGCCGGGTCGCGCTGGGCGCGCACCCACAGCTCCTGCCAGAGCTTCCAGTCCTGGCGCAGTTCCGCGTCCGTCGGCAGCATGCTCCGCAGGACGCGGGCCAGGGCGACGGAGGCCGAGGCCGTGCCCGCGTCGGCCTCGGTGTCGATGCCCGTGCCGGTCTGGGCGAAGGAATGCGTCATCGCCTCGGCGAAGAGCTTCTCCCGCGTGTCGAAGTGGTAGTGGAGCAGGGCCTTGGAGACGCCGGCGTGTTCGGCGACCTTGCGCATGCTCACGTTCTCGAATCCGATGTCCGCGATGACTTCGCACGCGGCCGTGAGGATCCGCTCGCGTGTCTCGAGTGCGCGCTCGGCCTTGGTCACGTTGCCTGCTCCCCGTGTCGACGCCCGTGGGCCGGGCGGGCTGGCCCGGCTGCCGTGGCCACCACGCCCCCATCCTCGCTCATCACGCCACCCCCCCCAGGGCCGGCGTAGGTGTGGAAGCCCCTGCCTGTCTTGCGGCCCAGCCGGTTCGTGGTGTGGGGGAGCGGTCGTCAGGAGACGGGCAGGTCGAGGGCCCGGGTGCCGCGGTTGATCAGTTCGCCCGCGATGATCAGGCGCTGGATCTCGGAGGTGCCCGTACGCACCGGTCGCGCCGCCGCCAGGGAGGCACTGAGCCGTGGCTGACACCGCGCACAACCACATCGCGGGCGAGGACCGGCCCGCGGCCTCGGGCGAGACGACGGATCTGATCGACCCCACCACCGGCCTGGCGCACCGCAGCGCTCCGCGTTCCGGCAGGGCCGACGTCGACGCCGCCTGCGCCTCGGCCGCCGCGGCGCACGGGCACTGGTCCACGACCACCCCGGCTGTACGCCAGCGCGCCCTGCTCGGCATCGCCGACGCCATCGAGCGGCACGCGGACGCCTTCGTGGCCGCCGAGACCGGCGAGACCGGTAAGCCCGCCGACCAGTTCAGGAACGAGGAACTGCCCGCGATCGTCGACACTGTCCGCTTCTTCGCCGGAGCCGCGCGGAACCTGCCGGGCCTCGCGGCCGCCGAGTACACCGAGGGCCGGACCTCGGTGCTGCGCCGCGAACCGGTCGGGGTCTGCGCCCAGATCACCCCGTGGAACTACCCGCTGATGATGGCGGTCCGGAAGATTGCAACCCGCTCTTGCGGCCGGTAACACCACCGTCCTGAAACCCGCCGACACCACCCCCACCTCGACCGCACTGCCGGCCCGCCTCGCTGCCGCGCACCTGCCGCCGGGCGTGCTCAACGTGGTCTGCGGCGACCGCGACACGGGCCACGCGCTCACCGCCCACCCCGACGTCGCCCTCGTCGCGGTCACCGGAAGCGCGCGGGCGGGCCGGGAGATCGCGACCGCCGCGGCCGTCGACCTCAAACGCGTCCACCTGGAGCTCGGCGGCAACGCCCCCGTCATCGTCCACGACGACGCGGACGTCGAGGCGACCGCCACCACCCTCGCCGCGGTCGCCTACCACAACGCCGGCCAGGATTGCACCGCACCCACCCGCTTCCTCGTCCACCACCGGATCCACGACGCGTTCCTGACCGCCTTCGCGACCGCCGCGGCCAAGCTGCGCACGGGGACGGACTTCGGGCCCCTCAACAACGCCGCCCAGCTCGCGTCGGTGCGCGATCTGCTCGAACGACTCCCACAGCACGACCGGGCGATGCGCGCCACCCGCGCCCTGCGCACCGGCATCGTCTGGGTGAACACCCACGGCACCACCGTGTCCGAGATGCCGCACGGCGGGGTCACACACTCGGGCTACGGCAGCGACCTCTCCATGGCGGGGCTCCTGGACTCCACCCAGGTCAAGCACGTCATGCTGTGAGCCCCACGAGAACGTCCGATTATCGACCCTGCCAGGGGAACGGAATGCACGTTCCCGGTAGTTCTCCAAGAGAACGTGGCGAGTTCGTGCGAATCGCCACGACCGGCACACCACTTGGCAGGGAGAAATCGTGCGCGTCCTCTTCACCGGACCGGCTGCGGCCGGCCACCTCTTCCCGATGATCCCGACTGCCCAGGCCCTGCGCGCGGCGGGTCACGAGGTGCTGTTCGCCAACGCGCAGCCGCTGAAGCAGCTCCGCGAGACCGGTTTCCCCATCGTGGAGATAGGTGACGGCAGCACCCTGTGGGAGGCGTTCGAGCGGTCCACCGGCGGAGACACGCGCTACGTCGCCCCGGACATGACCCAGGACGAGATCCGCGACAGGGCGGCCCGCGCTTTCGCGTTCGCTTCCCGCCCCACCGTGGAGGGCCTGCTGAAGGCCGCCGAAAGCTGGGGCGCCGACCTGCTGGTCCACGATGCCTTCCAGGCCTCCGCTCCGCTGGTCGCGGCCAAACTCAAGATCCCGTCGGTGATCCAGAACTTCGGCGTCAGCTCCGGCCTCGACATGGTCGGCCGGCTCGCCGCCAACTTCACCGACGTGTACGAGACGTACAAGGTGGACGGCCCGGCCGAGCCCACCGCGCTGAACGTCGTCCCCGCCTCGCTCGGCGGCGACCCGGGCGGCCTGCGGATGCGCTACATCCCCTACAACGGCGGCGGCACCGTCCCCGTCGAGCTGCTCCGCCGCGGCACACGCCCGCGCGTCACCGTCACGTTGGGCACCGTGCTCACCCAGCTGGACGGTGTCCGCGCCATCGTCCGCGTGATCGAGGCCGCCGCCGAGGTGGACGCCGAGTTCCTGTTGGCCGTCGGCGACGCCGACCTCACGCCGCTCGGCACCCTTCCGGACAACGTCCGCCCACTGCCCTGGATCCCGCTCGCCGAGCTGCTGACCGCCTCCGACGCACTGATCCACCACGGGGGCTCGGGCACCCTGCTCACCGCCCTGCAGGCCGGCCTGCCCCAGCTCCTGCTGCCACAGGGCGCCGACCACTTCACCAATGCCGACGCCCTCACCGCGACCGGTGCCGCCCTGCGCTCCGCCTCTGACGACGTCGACGCCCCGCTCCTGACCCGCCTCATCACCGACCCGGCCCTGGCCGAGGCCGCCGCCCGCCTTCGCGCGGAGAACGCCGCCCTGCCGAGCCCGGCCGAAACGGTCCCCGCCCTGGAGGCCCTGGCCGCCTCCTAGTTCGAGCCGACCGGAGGGGGCCGCCGGGCGAGCGCCCGGCGGCGAGCACCAGCAGACCGCTCGCGATCAGGGGCTTCGCTCCGAAACGGCCGAGCAGGCGTCCGGTGAGCGTGGTCATGACCACCATCAGCAGCGCGGTCATCGGCAGCAGGGCCGCGCCGCTGAACCATGTACCCCTGGAGGGTATTCCTGGCAGGGGGAGGTCGTCTTCGTGCGGCACGTCAGCCGGCGGTGGGCTCGCCCTGCCGTACGGCGTCGTGGGCGGCCAGCGCGCCGTGCAGCGTCAGCAGGTCCGCGCCCCGCGCCGCGTCCAGTCTGGTGAGCTCCGTCGCCTTGCGCAGGCGGTAGTCCACCGTGTTGGGGTGGACCTGGAGTCGGGCGGCGGCCCGGCGCCGGTCGAGGCCGCAGGCGAGGAAGGTGCGCAGCGTGTCGAGCAGTTCCGGGCGCCCGTCCAGCGGGCCGAGCAGCGCCGCGAGCCCGTCCCTGGCCGGGCTCGGGCGGCTCAGCTGGTACTCCAGAAGCACATCGTCGAGCAGGTAGAGCCCGGGCCCCCGGCCGGATGCCTCCGCCACCCTCCGCACCTCGCCGACCATCCGGGCGGCGTCCGCGACGCCGTCCGGTGCGGCGGCGGCCGCCGCCACCAACAGCTCGGCGCCGCACATCCGACCGAGCTGCTCGACGAGCCGGGTGAGCCGCTCCCGGTCCGCGGCGGCGAAGTCGGCGGCCGCCGTCTCGCGCGGGATCAGCACCAGCCCGCCGTCGCCGGACAGTACGGACAGTGGGACACCCGGTGTGTGGCGCAGCAGTTCGTTGCGCAGCCGCCGGAGTTTACGGCGACCGGCGACCGAGTGGTTCACACCGGGCCGCAGTTCATCCGGGTGCGGTCCCATGGTGATGCCCAGGACGAGGTAGGACGGAGGCAGCCGGATGCCGGCGCGGTCGGCCGCGGCCTGCGGGCTGCCGCCCTCCAGCAGCCGGGACATCAGGGACTGCCGGGCGACCTGTTCGTCACCGAGGGCCGCCTGTCGCTCCTGTACGTACCCTGCCGCGACCGCGCAGCTCACCAGGCGGAGGTAGTCGAGCAACCGGCGCTGGACCAGCAGCACATCCGGCAGGTCGCCCGGCTCGGCCGCCGAAAGGACCTGGGCCGCGCACTCCTGCGCACCGAAGTGGTAGGCGCCGACCACGGCCTCCAGCGGCACGCCCTCGTCGGCGCGCCGGGCCGACGACTCGCTGATCCTCGCCAGCTCGGCCTCCTCCGGCAGCCCGCCGCCGCGCAGCACCTGGATGAAGGCCCGGATCCCGCGGTCCACCTCCTTGGTGATCTCGCCCTGGAGCTGTTCCGAGGGCAGTGCGCCGTAGGCGGGCAACTGCTCCACGAGCCGGGCCATCACCGCGGGCGCCAGGGCCGGCGCGGCGGCCAGGAGCCGCTTGTGCACCGGGATGCCGCCGAACCGCGGCTCCACGGAGCCTTCCGCGGGTTTGGACGCGGTCACAATCCACCTCACGAATTTCTGTTGTCCCACCCGGAGACACGCCCCCGTAACACCCCCATGCTGGTTTACGGGACGTTACTTACTAGTTGGTAACACGTCAGCCCGGTGGATGGCCAGAAGCGTTCGAACCCCGACGGCATCCTCCACCGGATCCCCACGCCCCCACCCGTACCGGAGGACCGCCGTGCCCGCACAACAGGCCCGCCGCGTTCCGCACCGAGGTACGGAAGTGCCGCTGACACCTTCCATCTCCGACAAGTCGAGCGATCCCATTCCACGATTCGGGGGAGTCATGTCCAGAAACGCTGTTCGTCTCCTGGCCACCGGCCTCGTCGCCGCGCTGGCCGTGACCGCCGCTCCGGTGGCCACGGCCGCCGCGGTCACGCCGTCGAGTGCCACCGCGAGCGACCCGTTCTACACCTACTCGGGCAGCGAGCCCCTGGCTTCGTTCGCACCGGGCACCGTGCTGAAGACGCGGACGCTGCAGTACCACCTCGTGGGCCTTCCCACGCCGGTCACGGCGATCCAACTGCTGTATCGCACGACCGATGCCCAGGGCCGTCCGTCCGCCAACGTGACCACGGTGGTGCGCAGCCTGACGGGCGACGGCGGCAAGGCCGTTTCCTACCAGTCGTTCTACGACTCGCTCAGCCCCGAGGACGGCCCCTCCCGGGCCATCGCCGGTGACCTCACCCTGGGCGGCGCCATCCCGAACGCCGAGGCCGTCTTCCTGGTGCCGCTCCTGCTGCAGGGCTACAACCTCGTCATCCCGGACACGGAGGGACAGACCGCCAACTTCGCGGCCGGCCCGGAGTACGCGACCAACACGCTGGACTCGATCCGCGCCGCGACCAGGTCCGCGGAGACCGGCATGAACGCCGACACCAGGTTCGGTCTGATGGGATACTCCGGCGGCGCCATCGCGACCAACTGGGCGGCCGCGCTCGCACCGGCCTACGCGCCCGAGGTCAACAGCAAGCTGGTGGGTTTCGCCGAGGGCGGTCTGCTCGTGGACCCGGCGCACAACCTCAAGTACGTGGACGGCTCCCTCGTGTGGACGGGCGTCATCCCCATGGCGATCATCGGCGTCTCCCGGTCGTACGGCATCGACCTCAAGCCCTACCTGAGCAGCTACGGCCTGGAGGTGTACCAGAAGCTGGAGCACGGTTCGATCGTCGACGCGCTGGGTCACTACCCCGGGCTGACCTGGAAGAAGCTGGCGAAGCCGCAGTACGCCGACCCGAACTCGGTGCCCGTCTTCGTCGAGGCGGTGAACAGGATCAACCTCGGCTCGGCGGCCACCCCGGCCATCCCGGGGTTCATCGCGCAGGGCAACGGGGGAGTCCTGGAAGGAACCTTCAGCAACCGCCCGGGCATCGGCACCGGAGACGGGGTCATGGTCGCCGGAGACGTGCGGGCACTCGCCCGCCAGTACTGCGCGACCGGCAACGGATCGATCAAGTACCAGCAGTTCGACCTGCTCAGCCACGTCGGCGTGCCCGTCGTCTGGGCGCCCGTCGCGATGAGCTGGCTGGCCGACCGGTTCGAGGGCAGGAACGCCCCGTCCGACTGCGGCAACATCCCCGCGGGCAACTCGCTGGCGCCGGAAGTTCCGGTGCCGACGTCCTGAAGCCCCACGCATCCCGGCCCCGCCGCACCCGATCCCGCGGCGGGGCCGCGGCCCGCGATGCCGCGGGACGGATCACATGGCCAGGTGCCCGAAGATGCCGGCGATCACGATTCCGGCGGCGAAGAAGAGGAAGCTGACCACCGTCATGACGGCGAGTCGGCGGCGGCCTACCCCGGGCTTCATCGTGTGGTGGCCATGCCCCTCGGCGGTTGCGGGGCCCTGCCGGCCGGCGAGGGCCGCGCCGGCGAGGGCCACTCCCGCGGCGAGGGGAACCGGCTTCATGTGGCGGACGGTCATCATGCCGTGCTTGAGCCCACGGTCCACCAGCCACCAGTTCATCGGCAGCGCCACGAGGAAGCCGGCGCACAGGGAGATGGACATGATGAACCAGAAGGTGGGTCCTGTGGGGCTGGGGTGAGGCATGGTGTTGGTCATCCAGGGGTTCATGACCGCCGTCATGCCGCCCATGACCGCGTTCATGGACAGCAGCTCCGCGATGAACGTCTTCTTCATCGACTCGCGGTAGCCGCCGAACATGTCCTTCATGAAGAGGGCCTGGAAGACCATCCAGCCGAACAGGAAGCCCAGGACGTACTCGCACAGCAGCTCCGCCCACGGCTGGAGCCCCAGGTTGTATGTGATCACCGCGGCGGCGAGGATGCCGATGCCGTCGCCGGCCACGCAGTGCATGGTCGATCCGACGACCTGTCGCCACTTCGCCGCCACGTACTGCTCGTGCGTCCCGGGCAGCGGCTCGCGGCAGCTCAGCACGTACATCAGGGCGCCGAACAGGCCGCTGAAGGCGGTGATGACGACGAAGCCCCACTTCATCACCGTCGCTTCCGGCGTTCTGCGGATGTCGACGGCGACGAAGACCACCGAGATGGCCACTTGCAGGAACCACAGCAGCATCACGCCTTCGAGCAGCACCGACGCCTCCCGGTGATCGCTTCCAACAGCCTGGCAGGCCTCCTGGCAACCGGCTACTCGAAGGCCCGTTCAGTCAACGAGCACCCCGGGGTTGAGGATGCCCAGCGGATCGAGCGCCCCCTTGACGGCCCGCAGTGCGAGCGCGAAGGGCTCGGGGCGCTGGCGGTCGTAGCCCGGGCGGTGGTCGCGGCCGACGGCGTGGTGGTGGGTGATCGTGGCCCGGTGGCGGTGCAGAACCTCGACCGCGACGGCCTTGAGGTCGTCCCAGAGGGCGTCCTCGTCACCGGCCCGACCGGCTGCGAGGACGGTGAAGTAGGGCGCCGCGCCGTCCGGATAGACATGGGTCAGGCGGCAGTTGACGGTCGCGGGGTGTCCGGTGGCCTTGAGCGCCGCCGCACCGACCTCGGTTCGTACCGCGTCGATCAGGCCGGGGATCCGGTCCCAGGTGGCTGCCGTCTCGAAGGTCTCCGCGACCGCGCCCATCCTGGCCAGACCATCGCGGAGGTAGGGCATCCGCAGGAAGGCTGAGCGCCATGCGCCCACGGCGGCGTCACCGCCGGATCCCTCGTTCGTACCGGCCGTTCCGCCGTGTGAGCGGGCCAGGTCGAGGGCCCGCCCGAGCCGGGCGGCCACCGGTTCGTCGGCCGACTCGAACCCAAGGACCAGCACGGCGGAGCCGTCGTGTGCGGCGCCCGACAGTGCGGCCTCGCCGGCGTCCAGCAGACGGCAGTTGGCGGGGGAGAGGTCGGACTGCGCGATGGCGCGTACCGCGCGGAGCGCGTCGGCGAAGCGGGTGAAGGAGACTGCCGCGGACGCCTTGTGGAGGGGGCGTTCCTGGAGGCGGACCCAGGCCTCGGTGATGACGCCGAGAGCCCCTTCGGAGCCCAGGAACAGCCGGTCGGGGGAGGGGCCCGCGCCGGAGGCGGGCAGCCGCCAGGAGCTGCTCGTGCCGGCCGGGGTGACCACGCGCAGCGACTGTACGAAGTCGTCGATGTGCGTGCGGCCGGTGGCGTAGTGACCGCCGGCACGGGTGGCGAGCCAACCGCCGAGGGTGGAGAACTCGAAGCTCTGCGGGAAGTGCCGCAGGGTGAGGCCGTGGGGCCGTAGTTGGTCCTCCAGGCTCGGCCCGAGCGTGCCGGCCTGGATGCGCGCGGCCCGGCCCTCGGTGTCGACCTCCAGGACGCGTCCCAGGGCGGTCAGGTCGAGGGACAGCACCGCCCGGTGGGCGTCGCCGCGGTACTCCACGCCCCCGGTGACCGAAGAGCCCCCGCCGTACGGGACGACGGCGATCCGTCGGTCGCCCGCCCACTCCAACAGGTCTGCCACGCCCCGGTCGTCCGTAGGGCGGGCGACGAGATCGGGGATGCGGCCTGGCCGCCCGCGCAGGGCGCGCACCACGTCGCGGTACGCCTTGCCCATGGCGTGGGCGGCGCGGTCCCCGGGGTCGGAGGTGACCAGGTGGGCGAGGCTCTGCGGGGGTTCCACGGTGGGGCCGCCGATGCCCAGGTCGCGGACGCGGGGCACGGGGAGCGGGCGGGCGAGGGTGCCGGGGAGCAGGGCGCCCATCGCGGCGCATTCCGCGTCGTCGGGATGCGCGTCCGCCCAGCCCCAGCCCCACCAGGAGCGGGTGCGGGACGTCGGCTGCGTGATGGTGCCGGCCATGGATGCGCTCCAGAGGTCGCAGGAATTTACCGAGAGGTAAATTACCTACTGATAATATCGGCGCATGGCAACCCCGATGGCAGTCCCACCTTCGAAAGCCGGCACCAAGGGAGTCCCGAGGGAACACCGCCGGCAACAGATGCTGGAGGCTGCCACGGAGGAGTTCGGGACCCGCGGCTACGCGGCCGCGTCGCTCCCCGCGATCGCCGCGCGCGTGGGCGTCACCAAGACGCTGCTGCACCAGTACCTCGGCACCAAGGAGGACTTGTACCTCGCCTGCCTGGTCCCCGTCGGGGACCGGCTCCTGGATGCCATCCGGACGGCGATGGGCCCCGACGGGACCGCCCCGCACACGCCGCTGCGCGTGCTCCACGGCATCTTCACCGCGCTGGAGGGGCGACGGGAGGCGTGGTTCGTGCTCTACGACACCACCCTGCCGCCCGGCGGCGAGGCCGCGCGCCGGGCATCGGAGTACTGGTCGGCCATCGACCGGCTCGCCGCGGGCGGCACCGCCGAACTGCTGCGCGCGGCCGGATCCACCGACCCGCTGGACGCGGACGCGCTCAAGTACGTCTGGCGGGACCTGGTCGCCACCCTCGTCCGCTGGTGGGTCAAGCACCCGGAGCAGACCCCGGAGGCCATGACTCAGCGCTGCGCGCGCCTCTTCGCGGCCGCCGCGACCCTCACCTCCGACGGCGCTCGAGGGTCTTCTCGCTAGCCCTTCTCGGCCTTGAGCTTGCGCCACACGGTTCCCAGCGCCTCCAGGTCCCGCTGGTCGAGCAGATCGGTGAAGACCGGTGCCAGGGCTTCGCGACGGGTGGCGTCGGCCTCGGCGAAGGCCGTACGTCCCGCCTCCGTGAGGGAGACCTCCACCGACCGGGCGTCGCGAGCCGAGGGTGTACGGGTCACCAGGCCCCGGGACTGCAGGGCATCCACGACCCGGGATACCTGGCTGCGGCTGAGCAGGGTGCTGTTGCCGAGGACGGAAGCGGGTACGGGTTCGGGGCTGGAAGCCAGCCACAGCATGACCTCGAACCAGGAGACGGGGAGGTCGTGGCCCTTCATGAGCGCCCGGTCGACGCGGTCGGTCATCACGGTGCCGGCCCAGACGAGCCCGTAGAACGCGTAGTCGGCCGCCGGCATCTCGGCTTCGGTGAGCTTCTTCGCCATGTCGGCATTCTAGGTGTTGCGTGCACACGCACACAATTTTATAGTGTGTGTGCACGCACATAAATCACGTTCCGTGAAAGGCCCCGCCATGTCCTCGTTCCCCGCCGCTCCCGGCACCTCCGCCCGCACCGTCCTGATCACGGGAACCTCCTCCGGCATCGGCCTCGCGGCCGCCGTGGCCGCCGCCCGGGCCGGATGGCGCACGATCGCCACGCTGCGCGACACCAGCCGGGCCGACGCCCTCCGCAAGGCCGCCGCCGAGGCGGGCGTCGAGCTGGACATCCGGCAGCTCGACGTCGTCGACGAGCGCTCCGTCGCAGCCGCCGTGGACGGTGTGATCGCCGACTACGGCCGTCTGGACGCCGTCGTGAACAACGCCGGCGCCGGGCATGTCGGCACCCTCGAACTCGAATCCGTCGGCGATGTCCGCGATGTCATGGAGGTCAACTTCTTCGGCGTGCTGAACGTCTCCAAGGCCGCGCTGCCGCACCTGCGGGCCACCGGAGGCCGCCTGATCACGGTCACCAGCGTCGGCGGCGTCATCGGTCAGCCCTTCAACGAGGCCTACTGCGCCGCGAAGTTCGCCGTGGAGGGGTACATGGAGAGCCTGGCCCCCGTCGCGGCCGCCGTCGGAGTGGGCGTGTCCGTCATCGAACCGGGCGCCGTGGCCACGGAGTTCGTCAACAACATCGGACTCGACATCGAAGCCCGCATCGCCGCGGCCGGACCCTACGCCGACGCACTGCGCCACTACATCGACCGTACGGTCGGCCAGTTCCTGGACGGCGCCCAGACCCCCGCCGGCGCGGCCGAGGCGGTGATGGAGGCGCTGACGGCCGAAAAGCCCGCGTTCCGCATCCAGACATCCCAGTGGGCCCGCGAGTTCACCGGCACCAAGCTGGCCGACCGGGACGGCGCGGCAGTCCTCGGCATGACCGGAGCCTGGGTCTCCTGATCGACCCGGCGTGGCGACCTGTGCGCCACGGGAAACCAGGTCATCATGGTTGGAGGTCGCCGGACCTGCACGTGGCGGGAGGTCCGAGTCGGGAGGTGACTCGTGGACATGGACGAATCACGCAGAGCCTGGGTCGTGATCGGCGTCGTCGTCGCCGTCATCCTCCTGAACCTCACGGCCATCGTCCTGATGAACGCCCTCGGACTGTGACCGTGCGGGACGCTCATTTCTGACATTCCGTCATCTCTCCTGGTGTGAAACGTAGTCAGTCGACATCCGGGCAGGAAAGGGGCTGCCCGGACCCTTGCCGTGCCGCCCGGGTTCGCGAATGATGCTCCCGGCGTGTCGGTCGACGGTGTTGCGATCCGCCCGCCCCCGCGCACCCGACCGGCCAGGAGGCACGCTGTGCGGACGAACCGTCACATCCGGAGATCCTTAGCGGTCTTCGGCGCCGCCCTCGCGCTGGTGGTCGGCGTTCCTCAGGCGGCCTTCGCGGCGCCACCCCCGGCCCTGCCCAGCCAGGCCGACGCGATCGAGCTGGCCTTCCAGCCGGCCTACGACTACGACACCGACGGCTGCTACCCGACTCCCGCCATAGGCCCGACCGGAGTTCTCAACGGCGGGCTCAACCCCACCGGCGCCCTCAACGGCAACTGCCGGGACGCCTCGGACCTCGACAACACCAACGGCTACTCCCGTTGGACCTGCAACAACGGCTGGTGCGCCGTGATCTACGCGCTGTACTTCGAGAAGGACCAGGCCATCCCCGGTATCAGTGTCGGCGGCCACCGCCACGACTGGGAACACGTGGTGGTGTGGATCCAGGGCAACGAGGCCAAGTACGTCGCGACGTCCGCCCACGGCGACTTCGCCGTCCACGCGCGCGACCAGATCCGCTGGGACGGCACCCACCCCAAGATCGTCTACCACAAGGACGGCGTCGGCACGCACTGCTTCCGCGCGGCGAACACCAATGACGAACCGCCTGAGAACCACCGCCGCACCTGGCAGTTCCCCGCGCTCGTCGGGTGGTCCGGCTACCCCGCGACACTCCGCGACAAGCTCAGCCAGGCCGATTTCGGCAGCGCACACTTCGGCCTGAAGGACGGCGCCCTCGCGTCCCACCTGGCGAAAGCCAAGCCGGCGGGCATCCCCTTCGACCCGTACCTGTAGCCGGACACGCACCCGGCCCACGGGCCCGTTCATTCCTCCGGGTGAGGACGGGGGGCCTGGTTGGGATACGGCGTCCGGAATTGTCTAACGTGAGCCCGAGGCGGCGGGGAGCCGCCGCCGTGGGCGCGTGGTCTCAGGCTCGGGAGCTTTCAATGGCGGGGCAGCACAGGACGTCCCTCCGGCTGCGCCTGCGATACAGGTTCGACCATCTGGTGGCCGGGGGAACCACCGCGCTGGTCGGCTGGCTGGCACTGGCCTGCCTGAGCGTCGTGGTCCCGGCGAGCATGGTGCTCGTCTGGGCCGATCGTACGGGGCCGACGACACTCTCCGGTCGGCTGACGGCGGTGTGGGTCAGCGTGGGCCAGACGCTCAAGATCGGGGGCGCGGTCGGGCCTCCCCTGTACGTACTGGCCTCCGTGACCCTGGCCCTGGTGGCCCTGCTGTTCGTGTCGACGCTGGTCAGTCTGATCACCACGGGCATCAACCGGCGCATCATGGCCCTTCGCCTGGGCCACTCCACGGTGCTCGAGACACGGCACACCGTCATCCTGGGCTGGTCCGACCAGATCTTCCCCGTGATCGGGGAGTTGGTGGAGGCCAACGCCAACCAACGCCGGTCCGCCCTCGCCGTGCTCGCTCCGAAGGACAAGACGGAGATGGAAGAGGAGATCTCCACCCACATCACCGACACCGGCAGGACCCGCATCATCTGTCGCAGCGGCCGCACCACCGACCCCACGGAGCTGGCCAGGGTGAGTCCGCGGACGGCGAAGGCCGTACTCGTCCTGCCGCCCGACGGGGAAACCGGTGACGCCCACGTGGTGAAAACCCTGCTGGCTCTCGGCGCGGCGGTCCCGGGTGCCGGGAAAGAGGCGGTGGTCGTCGCCGCGGTCCGTGACACCCGCAACCTCGTCACGGCGCGACTGGCAGCCGGGCCGGGAGGGCAGGTCCTGTGCGTCGACGACATCGTCGCCCGGCTCCTCGTCCAGACCGCCCGCCGGCCCGGCCTCTCGCTCGTGTACCAGGAACTGCTCGACTTCAAGGGCGACGAGTTCTACACGACGCCCGCCCTGGATCTCGCAGGGCGGACCTACGGGGACGCTCTGCTCTCGTTCGCCACGTCCTCGGTGGCCGGTCTGCTCGGCGCCGACGGAAGCGTCGCACTCAACCCGGACCCCGGCACCCTGATCGGTACGGGAGACGAGATCATCGTGGTCTGCCAGGACGACGACACGGCCGTGCCGGCGGACGCGGCCCCCTGGGTCGACGAGGACGCGATCGTGAGGAAGGACGCGCGGCCGCCCGGCGCCGAACGCCTGCTGCTCCTCGGCTGGAACCGCCGGGCTCCCCTCATCGTGGAACAGCTCGACGAGTACGTGAGTCCCGGAACCATCCTGGACGTCGTGGCCCTCGACCCGGCCGTCGTGATGGGCCGGCGCCATCTCGAAGTGGCCTTGCACAACGGGGACATCACCGACCCCGGCGTCCTGGCCAAGCTCGACGTCCCGTCGTACGACGGTGTGATCGTCATCGGCGAGACGGCTCGCCCGGCCACCGACGCCACCGATCCGCGGACGGAGGCCGAGCTGGAGGCGGAGGCGGACGACAGAACGCTCGTCACCCTGCTGCACCTGCGGGCGATCGGGGAGGCCGCGCACCGGGAACTCGCGCTCACCACCGAGATGGCCGACGACGGGAACCGGCTGCTCGCGCCTGCCCGGGAGGGCGCCGACTTCATCGTCAGCGGTCGGCTGATCAGCCTCCTCATGACCCAGATCTCCGAGAGCCCCTACCTCGCCGCCGTCTTCGAGGAGTTGTTCCGGGCGGAGGGGAGTGAGCTCTACCTGAAGCCGGTCACGCACTACGTCGCGGCGGGCCGCGAGGTCACGTTCGCCACCGTCGTCGAGTCGGCGCGGCGGCGACGTGAGAGCGCCATCGGATACCGGCTGCGCGCGGAGGCCGCCACCGCCCCCGCCTACGGCGTGCGGATCAATCCCGACAAGCGGCAGCGCGTCCGGTTCGCCGAAGGCGACTGGCTCATCGTGCTCGCCGAGAACTGACGCAACCCGGCACGTGGGCGGGGCCGACGGGAACGGGAGCCCGGGCGCGGCGGCCTCGCGGCCCCCGGCCCGGCTCCCGTGCGGCTCCGCCTACGGCGCCGAGTTGACCTCCAGCGCGGTGCGTACCGCGGATTCCAGGGCCCCCTCGATCCAGGCGGGCTTGACGGAGGTGTGGCACCCGCCGAAGTGCAGGTTCCCTTCGGCCTTGCGGACGTGCGGGAAGAGCTCGGTGTGCTGGCCGGGCAGCAGTACGGAGGCCTCACCGTAGGCGTAGGGGTCGCGCATCCAGGACTGGGTGCGTCCGACGCCGGTGTAGAACACCTCGATCCGCTGCCCGAACACCTCCTGCACCCCGGCGAGCGCGCGGGGATAGCGCTCCGCGTCGTCGAGGGAATCCCACTTCAGGGCGTCGTCCGACCAGCTGTAGGAGGCGAGGACCACTCCGCCGGGGCTTCCCTCGACGGGGTAGGAGGGCTGGAACATGAAGCGGTTGGGGTTGTCGGTCGCCGAGCCGCCACCGATGACGTGGGCGGCCTGGGGCTGATCGCGGGTGACGGGGCGGCAGGCGGCGTAGTGGGCGCGCTGCGCACCGGAGACCAGGCCCCTGGGCACGGAGGAGTGTGCGCCCATCAGGCTCCCGTCCTCCGGGGTCTGGCCGAGCTGGTACTTCCGGTAGAGACCGGGCCGTACGGCTTCCAGCTCGCGCTTCCAGTCGGCCTCGTCGAACTCCCACCAGCGGCGGCTGAATTCCAGCAGCACCTTGGTGGCGGCGTCGTAGTGCAGTTCGGTGACCGCGCGCCGCTTGCCGTAGGAGAGGGCGGGGGTCACCGGGATGTGGCGCAGTCCGGAGAACGGGACGGTGATGATCGCGGCGTCGCCGGTGAAGGTCTCGCGCCGCACGGGGGCGCCGTCGCGGCCCTCGGAGACGGTGTCGACGGTGACCTTGCCCTCGCCGTGCGTGATGCGGGTGGCGCGGCGATCGAGCCTGACCAGGTCCTTGACCCTGGCGTAGAGCGCGTCGGCCAGGGTGGCGGTGCCGCCGGGGAGTTCGAAGAAGGCCGTGTCGGGGCTGATCAGCGAAGCCCCGATGAAGCTGTGGACGAAAGCGAGGTGCAGGCGGGAGGTGAGGTTCTCGACCGTGCCGATGAGGTCGATGGTCCGCTCGTCGAGCCCCGCCTCCTCGGTCAGGAAGCGGTACATCGACATGTGGCCGTAACGCTGGATCACGCGGGCCCAGCCCTCGACGAGTTCCTTGTCCTTCTTGCCCTCGATCTCCTTGCGTACGGGGGCGAAGGCATTGCGCACGATCTGCGCGGCGGGCAGGGACTCGTAGGCCGCCGGGACTCCGAAGGAGCGGTTGAGCTCCTGCGGGCCGCGCGCGTAGTCGGCCCGGCGTACGCGGATGCCGTTGACGTAGATCCACGTACGGTAGGCGGGGCGGCCGGCCCCGTCGACGTCGACCAGGTGGAAGCGCCTGCGCTTGAGGCCGAGGCTGTCGATCAGCCCGGTCACCAGCGGGTGACTGTCGGGGATGCGCATGGCCCCGGCCTCGGCGTACTGCTTCGGGTCGGCGAAGGGTGCGGGGGAGTTCTCGTGGCCGCCGGTACGGAAGGTCTTGATCCGGCCGCCCACGCGATTGCCGTTGGCCTCGATGACGGTGACCTGGTGCCCGGCTTCGCGCAACAGGTGGGCGGCGGTGAGCCCGGCGGGCCCGGCGCCGACGATCAGCACCTTCTTGCGGGCGCGGGACCGGGGCAGACCGCTCTTCAGGAGGACGTCCGAGTAGCGGGGCACCAGGGGCTGATCGTCCTCATCCCGTACGAGGATGGCGCGGGCGATGGTGAGGCAGGTCTCCCAATCGGGGCGAGCGCCGGCCGGCGTCTGCGGGGTCTCCGCGGACGCGGCCGCGACGGTCAGCGCACCGGCTCCCGCGATGGCGGCCGCACCGGCGATGACGGTACGACGGGAGGGCCTGTTGCGCGCGTGCGCCGGTGCGGGCTCGTCGGAGGAATCGGGGGCGGAAGACGGATCGGTGATCATGCGGCAACTCTCGCGGCCGGTGTCGGCCGACAGCGCCGAAAAGCGTTCGGGCGGGAAAGATCCACCCGGACGTGCGATCCGCGCCCCGGGCCGCTGACGAACTGGGTTGCGTAGATCGCCAAGTAGTCTAAAAATCTATTCTAGAATTTCGGCGTCCGGGACAGACTCTCCCCATGACCGGTCGCACCTCTGGTGAACAGCCAACCCCTGGCGGACAGTTGCCGTCGGCGCCCGTCGGATTCGGGCCCCCGATCGACCCCGCCGTCCACGGCGCCTTCGGGCCGCAGCCGCGGCCGGAGGACCCCGCGACGCCCGCCCCGTCCCGCGACCTGTTCGCCGACCGGCCGGGCACGGTGGTGCTCGCGGTGCTGGTCGCGGTCCTGCTCGCCATCGGAGGCGGCGTCTTCGTCACGGTCCGCACCGACGGCGGCCACCGGCTCGCGCAGCACGGCACGACGGCGCCCGCGCCGTCGGGTTCGGCCTCGGTCGATCAGGGCGACGGCAAGGGCCCCGGTGTCGGACGGGATGTCTACGATCCCAACGTCGACATCAAGCCAGGTGAGGCCCGCGTCTGGTTCCGCGACAACCAGACCGACGTGGCGGGCGGGGGAGTCTCGCAGTTCGGCCCGTGGCGGGTGGGCGACGTGGTGGTCAGGGCGATGTTCAAGGAGGTCGCCGGATACGCGGTGGCCGACGGGCAGGAGAAGTGGAAGATCCCGCTCCCGACGCCGATCTGTGGAGCTCCGCGGGCTCCGTCCGCTGACGGCAAGCTGGTCCTCGGTCTCCAGGAGAAGGACTCGGGTTCCTCGAACTGTACGGATCTCCAGCAGATCGACCTGACCACGGGCAAGGCCGGGTGGAAGGCGCCGGTGCCCCAGGAGAACCGGTACGACTTCACGGGGACGTTCGAGCTGGCGATCACCGGCGATACCGTCGCCGTCGGCCGGACGGGCAGTGCGAGCGCCTTCTCGGTCGCCGACGGTCACAAGCTCTTCGCCACGGCGACCGAGAGCGGCTGCTACGTGAACATGTTCGCCGGTGGCCCGCGCCTGCTCGCCGCGCGCACCTGTCTCGACCAGGACCAGGTTGTGCTCCAGGAACTGGACCCGGCGACGGGCACCGCCAGGTGGAGCCACATGTTCGACAAGGGATGGAAGCTCGGCCGGGTACTGTCGGCGGACCCGATCGTGGTAGCCGCGTACCACAAGGAGCGCAACATCTGGCACATCATCGCCTTCACCCCGGACGGCAAGGTCCGCTCGCAGGGCGAAGCGACGTTCGGGGTGAGCGGCCGGTGCAACGGCTGGGGCAACTCCGGCGGCTTCCAGGATTGCTACGCCGCAGTGGCCGACGCCGACACGCTGTACATCGGCGCGGGCAAGCAGGGCAAGGAACTCGGCATCGACGCGACCAACCAGGTCGTCGCCGTCGACCTGAACACCGGCAAGGAGAAGTGGCGCACCGCCGGGCAGCCCAAGGGCCGCACCGTATGGCCGCTCGCCATCGAGAACGGCAGGGTCGTCGTGTACGTCTCGCCCGGCAGCGGGGAATCGGCCTCGGTCGTCTCCCTGGCCCCGGCCGACGGCTCCACACAGCCCGTCCTGCAGAGCCCGGCCGCGGCCGCCGGTGCCGAGAGCGTCTTCTACACCACCAGCCTGCGCGTCGCCTGGGCGGGCGGACGGCTGTTCCTGCTCAACGGCAGGGTCTACACCTCGGAGCCCAAGAAGGCGAGCCGCGCGCTCCTGTCCTTCGGCAAGTAGTCACGTACACGACCAGGCATGCAAGGAGGAGGGGCAGGGTGCGCAATCCGCAGGACGCCGCGAGGTGGAGGATCGTCATCGGGATCTACGCGGTGACGGCGCTGGCCGCGACCGCGGCCGCCGCCGGGGCCGTTGCGATGTACCACCGGGCCGAGGACGCCGCCACAGCCGCCTCGACCGAGGGGTGGAAGACGGTGGTCAACCCCGAACACGGCACCGCCTTCGACGTCCCGCAGGGCTGGGAGGTCGCCGAGTCCAGCGTGTTCGCGGGCTACTCGGACAGCAAGGACCCGGACAAGGTCCTCATCGGGCACTCGGCGCCCGCGTTCTACAAGCACAAGTGGTGCAGCATCGACGGAAACGGCGACGGAGTGGTCAGCGACCACGCCCTCGCCACCGCCGGAACCAAAGGCGCCGACGGCGCCAGATCCACCGAGGACGTGGCCGAGAAGACCGCACCGACCTGGGTGTACGCCGCCTTCACCCAGCCGGACAAGTCCGTCGTCAAGTGGGACGAGCCGGTGGAGTACACCACGAAGTACGGAGTGAAGGGGACCTACATCAAAGCCCACTCGGAGGGCGCCCAGCAGTCCACCCGCTGCGACGGTGACGGCAAGGCCGTCTCCTTCGGCTTCAAGAACTCCAAAGGGGACTTCGTCGCCTGGGACTTCCACGGACGTACGGGCGTGCCGGGCGCCGTCAGTGACGAGTTGGTCATGCGGATCCTGAGCACGGTCCGCCTGGCGGGCGATCCGAAGCCCGTGACCCCGCCGTGAGTGCCCCTCGGTAGGCAACTGCGAGTCTCTGCCCCGTCCGCAACGATCGGGCGTTTCGCGCACGCCGCGCGTCCGCCGCTGCGATGCTTCCGCCGGTATCACCTGGCCGTCGCTCCAGCCGCCGGGCGGAGCCGAGAGGGGGAGACTTCGATGTCATCGACTGCCGTGTTGCGCGGGCCAAGACCCTGGTGGCACAACCGCCTGCTGGTGGTGGCCGCGTCGTCCGTGCTGGCCGCGGGCGGCCTGACGGTTCTGGCGGTTCCGGCGGCGGCGGAAGGGGTGTGCGCCGCCCCGGTCGTGGTGGATGCCGTCACCACGATCACCTGCACGGCGGGTGGTTCCGGAAGCCTCACCGTGCCCGACGGCGCGTCCAGCGCCGTGATCACCCTCGAAGGCGCCGGAGGCGGGAACGCCTACGACGGCACGCCGGGCGGCAAGGGTGCGCACCTCGTGGCGACCGTCCCCGCGACTCCCGGGCAGACGTTCAACGTCACCGTCGGCAGACGTGGCGCCAACGCCTCCGCGAACTCGCAGTTCGGCGCGCCCGGGTCCGGCGGTGCCCTCGTCGCGGTGACCACGGCCTCCAACACCCCATTGCTGACGGCGGGTTCGGGCGGCGGCGCGGGCGGACCGGGCATCGGCTCCCCGGCCTTCCCGGGAGCCGCCGGCGGTGACAGCGGCAGCGCGGGCGCCGACGGCAACGGTCTGGTCCCCGACGCGCAGGGCGGTACGGGCGGAGGCCCGGGCACCGACACCGCCGGCGGGGCGGCAGGGAGCGGAGGGCCCGGCACGGACAACGAGGGCGCGAACGGCTCCCCGGGCGCCTACCCGAACGGCTCCGGCGGCTCCGCCGCGCAGGGAGTGTTCAGCCCGACCGGCGCCGGCGGACGCGGCGGAGCCGGGTACGGCGGCGGAGGCCGGGGCGGAGCCGGCGGCCGGTACGGAACCACGGGCGGCGCGGGCGGTGGCGGAGGCGGCGGATCCAGCCTCGTCTCCGGCACGGTGCCCGGCTCGCCGGTCACCCTGACCAACGGGGCCAACGCCGGGGACGGCCGGATCGTGTTCGCCTTCCACCGCGACGCGCCCACGGTCACCGCCATCAGCCCGGACACCGGACTGGCGGCGGGCGGCACGGCGGTGACGGTCACCGGCACGAACCTGGCGGGCGCCGCCATCACCTTCGGCGCGGGCAACCCCGCCACCGGAGTCTCCTGCACCTCGACCTCCTGCACCGCCACCGCACCGGCCGGGACCGGAACGGTCGACGTACAGGCCACCACGCCCGGCGGCACCAGTGCCCCGTCCCCGGCCGACCGTTACACCTACATCCCCGTACCCGTGGTGACCTCACTCAGCCCGTCCGCGGGCACGACGGACGGCGGTACGGTCGTCACGGTGGGCGGCACCGGCCTGAGCGGCGCCACCTCCCTCACCTTCGGCCCCGGCAACCCGGCCGGCGCTCTGTCCTGCACCGCCACCACGTGCACGGCCACCGCACCCGCGCATGCCGCGGGTCCCGTCGACGTGCAGGTCACCACGCCCGGCGGCACCAGCGCCGTGGCCGGCGCGGGCCGGTACACGTACCAGCTCCCGCCCGCCGACATCGACGTGGACCTGACCGCGCAGCCGGGCCTGAGCCTCCTCGTCCCGTACCTCACCTACACCCTGACCGCCCGTAACACCGGCCCCGGTACGGTCACTTCGGCCACGCTCACCGCGACACTGCCGCCGGGCTCGTCCGCCACCGCCGTGTCCCCGGGGTGCACCGCCGTGGGGACCACCGTGACCTGCCTCTACGGCACCATCGCCAGTGGCACTGCTTCCGCCAGGACGTTCCGGGTACCGCTGAGCCTGCTCTCGCTCGGCCGCGTCTCGGTCACCGCCACCCGGACGGCGTCCGCTCCGGCCGACCCCAACGCGCTCAACGACAGCGCGACCGCCACCTGCACGGTCGTCTCCGTCCTCCTGGCCACCTGTCCCTGACCCCTCGGACAGGCCGCGGCCCGGCAAGCCCACCGGCTCGCGGGGCCGCGGCCGTTGCGGGCCTTCGTGAGGGATCCCTTGACTTCGTCCGGCGGCTGCCTGACCCTCAGGGGCCCCACAGTGCGGAGGACGTATGGGACAGCTCGACGGCAAGGTCGCGGTGGTCACCGGCGGTTCGTCCGGCATCGGCCTGGCGATAGCCGCCCGTTTCGTCCAGGAGGGCGCCCGGGTCTTCCTCACCGGCCGACGAGAGGCGGAACTCGCCGCGGCCGCCGACGCATTGGGCAGCTCGGTGATCGCCGTCCCGGGTGACGTGACCCGGGAGGCCGACCTCGCCCGCCTCTACACGGCGGTGGAGGCGGCGGGCAGCCCCGTGGACATCCTGGTGGCCAACGCCGGAGGCAGCCGGCCGGCCGGACTCGCCGACCTCACGCAGGAACAGTTCGACCTGACATCGGACCTCAACTTCAAGGCGACCTTCTTCACCGTCCAGCGCGCCCTCCCCCTCTTCCAGGACGGTGGCTCGATCATCCTGCTCGGCTCGGCAGCCGCCTCCGCCGGGTCCAGGCGCTTCGGCGTGTACGCCGCGACGAAGGCCGCCGTCCGTTCGATGGCCCGCAGCATGGCCCTGGAACTGGCCGGCCGCGGAATCCGCGTCAACACGCTCAGCCCCGGCCCGATCGCCACCGCCTCCCTGGCGCAGGCCCCCGCCGAGGTCGTCCAGGAGGCGACGGCACGCGTTCCCCTCGGCCGCCCCGGCCGCCCCGAGGAGGTCGCCGCCGCCGCACTGTTCCTCGCCTCACAAGAGAGCAGCTACATCACCGGGATCGAACTCTTCGTGGACGGCGGCGCCCGCCAGGTCTGACGGGGCGTCAGCAGTCGGTGGACCAGGTGTGGGAGCTGCCCCGGTCGTTCGCACCCGCGTGGTAGCCGACCTCCTGGCCGGGGGCCAGGCAGAGGGTGACAGCGCCGGTCAGCTCACGGCCGTCGTACACCTTGACGTGGTCTGGCACGCCGGGGCCGGAGACGCCGTGGTTCGCCCAGGAGGAGTCGACATTGGACATGTCGCCCTCCCACCAGCGGTCGTCGCCGCTGTGTTCGATCTTCAGCCCGTCGAAGTTGGCGTCCGTCCAGACGCAGAAGTAGCCGCTCCGGCACTCCGCCGCCTCTGCGGCGGCCGAGGTGGACAGGATCGCGGCGGCGGATACCACGGCGGTCGCGAGGAGGGTGGTGAAGCGCTTCATGCGGGTGGGTTTCCTTACGTTGTGGGTGGGGTCTTGAGAACGGTGGTGGCCTCGGTGAGGGCGTGGGCGCGCAGCCGCTGCCAGTCGGCGATCTCGGCGCGGTGGCGGGCCCTGACCTCGGCGATGTCCCGGTGGGTGTGGGCGGCCTCGGGCCGGAGGTTGTTGACGACGACCGAGGCGCGGAACCAGCCGGGCTGGTCCCCGTACAGCCGCTGCTGGGCGGCGGCCAGGCACCCGTCGGTGTGGGCGCGGACGACGTAACCGGTGGGCAGGGCAACCGACAGCTCGGTCGGACCCGCCCCGAACAGGGCCGCGCTGACCCGCGCGTCGTCGGTACCGGGCTGCCGCCCCGGCCCGCCGCGGGGCGGAACGAGGCCCTGGCGGATCAGGCACGCGTCGGTGAGGCGTTGCGCGGCGGCCTTGATCAGCTCGTCCGGGCCGCTGGCCGGCCCCGCACCTCGGGCGGCGCAGCCCGTCAGGAGCACGCAGGCCAGGGCCAGGGCGGTCGGCAGCCGTCCGGCCCGGCACAAGCGGCGGCGCGTCCGGGCCCCGGGCAGTTCCTTGATCACAGGCATGCTGTCTAGCCGCCGGAGCCGGGCGCGCGACAGGGCGGGGGCGCGGGATCACCCGACCGGGTGCGCGTTTCACCCGGAGAAACGATGCGGCGCGCCCGGCCCTGGCCTCGTAGGTTGGCCACTTGTCGATGGGGGAGGCGCATGACCGTGGAGGACGAGGTCGACATGGCACGCAGCCAGGTGTTCGGCGAGGTGGCCGAGCTCTACGATGCCGCTCGCCCGGGATATTCGGACGCTCTGGTCGCGGAGGTACTGGCGTACGCGGCCCTGGGCGACCGTATACGGCGGTGGAGGTCGGCGCGGGGACCGGCAAGGCCACGGTGCCGTTCGCAGCGGCGGGCACGCCGCTGGTGTGCATCGAGCCCGACCCGCGCATGGCGGAGGCGCTGCGCCGCAACACCGTGAACCATCCGCAGGTGCGGGTTCACGTCGGCGCCTTCGAGGACTGGCAGCCGGACGGCCCCCGCTTCAGGCTGGTCTTCGCCGCCACGTCCTGGCATGGGACGGATCCGGAGCGGCGTTGGGATCTGGCACACGCTGCCCTTGCGCCGGGCGGCGCGGTGGCGTTGTTCTGGAACCCGCAGGGCGTCCGTGACGGGGAATTGCACGCTGCCCTGGCCGGGGTCGACAGCCGCCACGGGATCGCCGGCGCACCGCACGTGAGCCGGCGTCTTCTTACGGCGACCTACGCGGCTGCTGGGCCGGTCAGCCGGGCCGGCCCGAGGACGAGTGCCGCCGCGACGGCCGCTTCACGGATCTGCGTGCGGTCCGGTACCGGCAGGACCAGTACTACGACACCGACCGCTACGTGGGACATCTGGCCTCGCTCTCCCGCTATCGCGTCCTGCCCTCCGACCGGCGCGCACAGGTCCTCGCCGAAACCGCGCAGGTCCTGGATGCCCACGGCGGCGGCATCGCGATGACCCTGTTCAGCGACCTCTTCCTCGCCCGGGTGCGGTGACTAGGCGGACCTGCGGCGCAGGGCCCGGCGGACCCCGTACAGGACCAGGAGCAGCACGATCACGACGATCGCGATGATGACGAGCTTCCCGAAGAACCCGCCCTTCTTCTTGCTCTTCTTGCCCTTCTTGGTGCCGGTGGTTGCCCGGGCCTGGGACGACATCGGCGCGCGCAGCCCGGTTGCCGCGTCGGCACTGACCGCGAGGGCGTCGTGCGGGAGCGCCGCCGCTGCGGGCGCCTGCCGCGCGGCCGGAGTGGCTGCCGCGGTGGTCGCCGCGGGGCCCAGCAGCAGCCCGGCGAGCACGAAGAGCGGTACGAGTGCTGCCGCCGCCGCGGAGCGCTTGCTTGGACTGCTGTTCTTCGTCACTGTCTCTCCTGTTGTCCGATGCCCGGCCGGGCAGGTGGGGTGCCGGGGCGGCCGGGGTCGTGGAGCATCGTCGACGAGTTCGACTGCCCCGGCAAGGGCACGGACTGTTTTTGCCGTCAGCCCGCCACGCGGGCCATCCACGCCTCGACCTCGTCCGACGAGCGCGGCAGACCCGCCGACAGGTTCTCGTGGCCGTCTGCCGTCACCAGCAGGTCGTCCTCGATCCGGACTCCGATGCCGCGCCATTCCCCGGGCACCGTGAGGTCGTCCGGCTGGAAGTACAGGCCGGGCTCCACCGTGAGCACCATGCCCGGCTCCAGCACGCCGTCGACGTACTCCTCGTTGCGGGCCTCGGCGCAGTCGTGGACGTCCAGGCCGAGCATGTGGCCGGTGCCGGCCATGGTGAAGCGGCGCTGCAGACCGAGTTCGTACGCGCGGTCCGCCGGGCCCTCGATGAAGCCCCACTCGACCAGCTTCTCCGCCAGGTACCGTTGCGCCGCCACATGGAAGTCGCGGTACGCGGCCCCCGGCTTCACGGCGGCCATGCCCGCCTCCTGGGCCTCGTACACCGCGTCGTACACCTGTCGCTGCACGGGCGTGAACGTGCCGCTGATCGGCAGGGTGCGGGTGACGTCGGCCGTGTAGAGGGTGTGCGTCTCCACGCCGGCGTCGAGCAGGAGCAGGTCGCCGGGGCGCACCGGTCCGTCGTTGTCGGTCCAGTGCATGATCGTGGCGTGGTCGCCCGCGGCGCAGATCGAGCCGTATCCGACGGAGTTGCCCTCCACCCGCGCGCGGCGGAAGAAGGTGCCCTCGATCCACCGCTCGGAGGACGCGACCGCCCGCGAGAGCTCGCCCATGCAGTCGGTGAAACCGCGAACGGTGGAGTCCACCGCCTTGCGCATCTCGCCGATCTCCCACGCGTCCTTGATGAGGCGGAGCTCGCTCAGAGCCTCCTCGAGTTCGGTGTCGCGCTCCCGGTCGGTGGTGACGGCGGCCTCCAGCGCCGGGTCGACGCCGCGGACGATGCGGGTGGGCGCGTCAGGGGCGGCGGTCAGGTCGCTTGCCGCGGCGCGGACGTCGCGACAGGTCAGTCCGAGCAGCCGCTCGGACTCGGCGAGGGAGGGCCGCCGGCCCATCCACAGCTCGGCGGTGTAGCCGAGCCAGAACTCGTCCGTGTCCCGGCCGTCCCGCGGCAGCTGGTAGCAGTACGCGTCGTGGCCGCCGTCCGGGCGGGGTTCGAGGACGAGCGCGCCGTCGCGGGCCTGGTCCCCGGTCATGTGGACGTAGCCGGAGTACGGGCGGAACGGGTAGGTGTCGTCGTTCGAGCGGGCCTTGAGGCTGCCGGACGGGATCACCAGCCGCTCGCCGGGGAAGCGCGCGGAGAGTGCGGCGCGGCGGCGGGCCGCGTACGGAGCCTGCTCGCCGAGCGGGAGGTCACGCCGCTCGGTGTCGGCCCAGCCCGTCTTCATCAGAGCGGACAGTTCTTCGGAGACCCCCGAGTAGAGGCCGTTCTTCCGACCCTTCGCCACGTCGTGCACCTTCTTCCGGATGGGTTCGACTGCCGCGCGAGGCCTCGGCGACTCCCGGACGGTACTGCGGAACGGCGCGACCAAGGGGCCGAGCCGTGCCAGTGGCACTGATCGGCCACTCCTGTCCCGCGGGCGTCGATAATGCGGTGCATGGCGAACACGAAACTGGGCGAGGCCCTACGGCTGCTGGGGATCGATCCGGTGGCGGGCCGCGTGTACCTGGCACTCCTGGAACTGGCCCCCGCTCCGCTCGGCGCGATCGGGGCGGCGGCCGGACTGGACAGCGCCGGGCTCGCCGCGGCGTACGGCGAGCTGGTCGATGCCGGGCTGGCGAGTGCCGCGGGGGAGGGAGCGGACGTGGTGGCGCCCGTGCCACCCGCCGCGGGCCTGGAGATCCTCGCCCGGCACCGGGCGGCGGAGCTGGAGGAGTCGCGTATCACCGTGGGCGGTGCGTTCGAGTCGTTCCGGCGCCAGCGGCTCGCGGCGTACAACGACAACCTCGTCGAGGTGGTGACCGGTGACGCCATCGGCCCGCGGATGCGCCACGCGTGGGCCAGCGCCCGCGAGCAGATCCGGCAGCTGGACTCGCCGCCGTACTTCCCGCTGGCCGGCGCCACCGACGACGCGCTGGCGACACTCGCCCGCGGCGTGACGCAGCGGGTCGTCTACTCGAAGGCCTCGCTGGAGGTGCCCGGGCAGCTGGAGACGGCCATCGAACCGTGCATCGAGGCGGGCGAGCAGGCCAAGGTGGCGCCGTCGGTGCCGGTCAAGCTGGTGATCATCGACGAGGCGTACGCGCTGGTGTCCCTGTCGATCAGGGAGGCGGACGTGCACAACACGATGCTGGTGGTACAGCCGTGCGGTCTGCTCTCCGCACTGATCGCCCTGTTCGAGCAGACCTGGCAGACGGCCCTGCCCCTGCACGGCCGCGCCACCCGCCCGGCCGGCCTGCCGCCGGCCGACCGCCGCCTGCTCCGCCTCCTCGCCGGAGGCGCGAGCGACGAGGCCATCGCCCGTGAACTGGGCGTCAGCCGCCGCACGTTCTTCCGCCGGCTCCAGATCCTGATGGCCCGCCTGGGCGCCGAGAACCGCTTCCAGATGGCCCTCCAGGCGCAGCGCTGCGGCTGGCTGTGAACGGGGGAGCGAAATGTAGTCATTTTTACCGAATGTCACATCTATGGCATATGCCTTGACTTGCCCCTTCAGGCTCCTGAATGATCAGTGGCGGAGTCGCGCGGGACCACGGGCTGCGAGGGTCGGTATGGCGGATGAGATCGTCGATCTGGTACTTCTTCCGCACTGCGATCTCCACGTCGCTCTCACGGGGGCGCCGCCGCTCACCCTGCGCGTGTTCAGGCGCACGGACAAACCCGGTGTCGTCGAGCCGTACACCCTCACCGAAGTACCGCGCGCCGACTGCACGTATGGGTTCATGGCGCCCTACCAGGACACCGGGCATCGGTTCGACGACGTGCCGACCGTCGATGAGAACGGCGTGGTGCAGCCCAAGGCTCCGGGTGTGTTCCTCTTCCAGCTCGGGGTCGGGGACCTCTACCTGGTCGGCCGGCTCCAGGTGCACCAGCGGCTGGAGAAGTGGTGGTTCGGGAACAACACCCTGACCACCGCCCTCGACCCCGTGTTCGGGCACGCGCTGCCGACCATCTACGCCCGGTTCAGTGACGACAACAACGCCGCGGACCTCATCGGCGACATCAGCGGGCACGGATACGTGACGCTGACCTCGGAGAACCCCCAGCGGGTGGAGATCACTCCGCACGGGCGGCTGCGCGGTCTGGTCGAGACGCCGAAGCCGCAACGGCCGGAGGATCCGCCCGACTTCGTATCCGTCAGCGGGCGGCTCGGCACGCTCCCGGAGCGGAAGGTGCAGGTCGACGTCGCCGACTACCGCAAGGAGCGGTTCGTCCTCAAGGAGCACCAGCTGTGGCAGCACTCGGACGTCGACGACATGCAGAACATCCTGATCCTGGCCGAGGGATTCGAGGGAAGCGCCGCCGACCAGGCCGTCTTCAACGAGGTGGCCCAGAAGACCAAGGCCCAGCTGTTCGGGCAACGCCGCCATGAGCCCTACGGCACCCTCAAGGAGCGGTTCAACGTCTTCAGCGCCTTCCAGGAGTCCTTCGAACGCGGCATCACCTGCGGGAACCGGGTCACCGACACCCTGGATCCGGCACTGCCGAGCGGAACGCTGATCCCGTTCGAGAACACGGTTGGGCCGGTCCGTCCCGGCACCCCGCCCGATCGGCGCCCTTACACCATGGACCAGCTGGTGAGGAGAGTCGGACTGCCGCCGCGCATCGACTCCCGGACCACCGACCCGGTGCACCTGTGGAGCGGCCAGCAACTGCATGACTTCAAACCCGAACGGGTCAGTGCCAAGCTGCTCAAGGCCTGGAAGACACACCGCTCCCTGGGCATCCTCCAGGCCAGGAACAGCTTCTTCGGCGTGATGATGGGCCGCCGGCCGGCGGACCGGATCGTCGGCGCCGAGGGGCCGGTACCGATTCCGGGTTTGGACTCGGTAAGCGACATCATGAAGGCCTTCGTCAAGCGCGTCTACGAGTTCTGGGACACCGGGTCCACCGGGCTCCTGACACTCGACCCGCGCCGGCACCCCCCGGAACTCTTCGGCCCCGGCCGCACCAGTCCGCTGAACTCCGTCCTCACCTACGCGCAGGGACTGGGCTACGTGAACGCGCACCTGCACGTCCACGGCAACATCGGCCACGTCTGGGAGCCGGAGGGCGAAGGACTGCGGCGCAGCAGGGCCCTGATCGCGCTCGTCGCGTACGACTACCAGGGCCGCCCCATCAACACCAACCGCCGCACCATGACCCTCAACACCCTCGGATGGGCCCCCAAGATCTTCTTCCAGTACGACACCACGTCCGACATCGACCCCGCGGTCATGCACCGCACCGTCCCCGCGCCCGACCCCAGGAAGTTCAAGGCCGGCCACATCGTCAACGTCCTCGCCCACGAGTTCGGCCACTCCTTCAACCTGGGGGACGAGTACGAGGAGTTCCCCGACGACGGCGAGGGCAACGAGCCCGGCGACCTGGTCCACGACAACCTCACCCGCCTCGGCCATGTCCGCCTGCACGCCCACCCCGGGCGGGACATCAACCTCGACCTCGTCAAATGGCTGACACTGCCGCGCATGAGGCACTCGGCACGGCTGCTCAAGGACAGCGAGCCCAGCGACAACCCGCCGGGGATCAAAGTGCAGGTCGACCCGGGCCAGCTCGCCGTGTGGCGTGCGCTCCAGAAGGGCGGGCCCCGTGCGAGCAAGGTGTCCCTGCGGGCGTTCAGGATCACCCGGTACGGCGAGCAGCTTCCGCTCTCCGGGGCACTGTTGGAAGGCCTGGACATCGAACCCGTCCAGGGCGACAGCGGAGTCCTCGTCCTGACCGGCCAGGCCGGCGCCCCTGACCTGTTCGGCGCCGGATCAGTGCTCTACGTCCCGCTCAAGGACGGTTCCGGCACGCCCCTCACCGTCGCGGACAACCGTGTCCTGGCGTTCCTGCGGCAGCACCCCGATCCGCTCAACAACAACCTCGACCACAGCGCCCCGAGGGACGATCCCGACACCCCGAAGCGGATCACCGGCCTCGCCGCGAACGAACTCCGCCGTACCCTGGTCGGCATCTTCGAAGGCGGGAACCGCTACGCGGGTGCCCATTACCGGCCCGCCGGAGCCTGCAAGATGCGCAACGGCGGACGCGTCGGGGACGCCGGGTCCTTCTGCTTCGTCTGCATGTGGCTGATCGTCAACCGCATCGACCCGAGCCACCACGCCACGATCAGCCGCAGGTTCTACCCCGGGCGGGGCCGATGAGCCGGCCGGGCACGTTCGAAGTCATGCTCGCCGAGATCGGCCTGGCGCTGGTCCCGCTGAGCTCGGCGCTCACCTCGCCGCAGAGCTGCACCGGGCTGCTGCGGGAGCTCGGCTGGTACGCCCCGGAGATCCCGCAGCCCCTGGCGGCCCTGCGTACCGGCGTGGACACCCTCACCGAGACCCTGCGCGGGCTGGTCGACGGAGGCTTCGGCGCCGACGACGTACCCCGTGTGCTCGGTGCGGTCCAAGCCCTGGTCGGCGGGATCCGGGCCATTGCTTCGGCTCCCGACGAGGCGGTCCCCGAGCACCTGCGCGCGGACGGCTTCAGGGAGCACTTCCCGAAGCAGCTGATCGACCACCTGGTGATCGGCCACCTCCAGCGTCACCGCCCCGCCCTCGGGTTCGCGCTGCGCGCCCTCGGCGTGGTCAAGTCCCGGTACGTGCCCCCCGCCGGGAACCGCCCCGAACACACCCGCCTCACCCTCGACCTGACCGATCTGCCCCGGGTGCTCACCGATCCGGCGGCGGTCCTGAAGGACGCCCACGGCTGGGGTGGGCCCGACTTCGACTACGCGGAGTTCGCCGACCAGATCGACAACCTGCTGCACTCGCTCGGCGCGCACACCGCCAGCGGCTACGCCGAGGACTGGACCGTCCAGTCCGTCCACGGCACCGAGCTCCAGCCGGCCGAGCCGCCGGTGCCCTTCCTGCGCGCCGCCCTGCTGGAGCAGCCCGACGAGAGCGGGGAGGACAGCCACACCGCCGAGATCCGGCTGCTGGAGCTGCCGCCCGACGGCGACCGCCCCGGCGGTCTGGCCCTGCTGCCCTCGTACGAGGGCCGGCTCGGCGTACGGATCCCGCTCGGAGACGACATCGCGCTGACCGTCCGTACCGAGCTCGACCTCCAGGGAGGGGTGGCCCTGCGGTTCCGGCCGGGGCAGCCGATCGAGACCGTGGCAGGGTTCGAAGCCGGGGACGGCACGCCGGTACGGCTCGACGGCGCCCTCGAAGCCGTCGTGGAACGCGCGCGGGCCGACGGCGACCCCGTCCTCCTCGTCGGGTCGGCCGACGGCACCCGGCTCCAGTTCCGCGGCCTCGCCGGCGGCGGCGGAGTGCGCCTGGACTCCGGCGGCACCGACGTCTACGCCGAATTCCATCTGAACGGACTGGAGTTCGTCCTCAGCCCGGGCGACGCCGACGGGTTCGTCGCGAGCGTCCTGCCCCGTGAGGGATTCACCCTCGGCGCGGACCTCACTCTCGCGGTCTCCCACCGCGACGGTTTCTCCTTCCGCGGCAACGCCGCCCTGGAGATCCGGATCCCGACCCGGCTGGAGCTCGGACCCGTCCGTATCCAGGCCCTCAGCATCTGCGCCACGCCCTCCGGCGACGCCCTGCCGGTGGCGCTCGGAGCGACCTTCCGGGCCGCGCTCGGGCCGGTCCAGGCGGTGGTCGAGGACATCGGTCTCACCGCCCGGCTGGCGTTCCGGCCGGACAACGACGGCAACCTCGGCCCGGTCGAAGTGGGCCTCGGGTTCAAACCGCCCAAGGGTGCCGGGCTCTCGGTGGACGCGGGCATCGTCAAGGGCGGCGGCTACCTGTCCTTCGACCCTGACCGCGGCGAGTACGCGGGCGCCCTGGAACTCGACTTCGCCGGGATCGTCGCCCTCAAGGCCGTCGGCCTCATCAGTACCCGGATGCCGGACGGCAGCCGCGGCTTCTCCCTGCTGATGGTCATCGCCGCCGAGTTCGGTGGTGGCGGGATCCAGCTCGGCTTCGGCTTCTCGCTGCTCGCGGTGGGCGGACTGATCGGCCTCAATCGCGGCATGGACCTTCAGGCGCTGGTCGCCGGCGTCCGCTCCGGCGCCATCGAATCGGTGATGTTCCCCAAGGACGTCGTCGCCAACGCGCCACGGATCCTCAGCGATCTGCGCGCCTTCTTCCCTCCCGAAGACGGCACCTTCCTCGTCGGACCCATGGCGAAGATCGGCTGGGGCACCCCCGCGCTGCTGCGGATCTCGCTCGGCATCGTCGTCGAGATCCCGCCCGGCAACATCGCCGTCCTCGGAGTGCTCAGCTGTGTCCTGCCCAGCGAGCAGCTGCCCCTGGTGGTCATCCAGGTCCAGTTCGTCGGCGCCCTGGAGGTCGACAAGTCCCGGCTGTGGTTCTACGCCCACCTCTTCGACTCCCGCATCCTCAGCATCACCATCACCGGCGGGATGGGGCTGCTCGTCTCCTGGGGCGACGACCCCCAACTCGTGCTCAGCGTCGGCGGCTTCCACCCCTCCTTCCGTGCGCCGGAGCTGCCCTTCCCGGTCCCCGAGCGGATCTCGGTGGACATCCTCAACCGGCCGGGCCAGCTGATCCGGATCTCGGGTTACTTCGCCGTCACCAGCAACACCGTCCAGTTCGGTGCCCGGGCCGAACTCCGCCTCGGCTTCGACGACTTCGGCATCGAGGGCGGACTCTCCTTCGACGCGCTGTTCCGGTTCTCGCCGTTCGCCTTCGTCATCTCCATCTCCGCCCACGTCTCCCTCAAGGCTTTCGGCGTCGGCCTGTTCGGCATCTCGCTCGACTTCATCCTGGAAGGCCCCTCGCCCTTCCGCGCCCGCGGCCGCGGCTCCATCTCCCTGCTGTTCTTCGAGATCTCCGCCGACTTCGACATCGAGTGGGGCGAGGCCCACCACACCACCCTGCCGCCCGTCGAGGTCCTCGCCCTGCTGGAGAACGAGGTCCGTCGCACCGAGGGCTGGACCACCCGGCTCCCGGACGGAGGCATCCGTACCCTGGTCACCCTGCGGGACCTGACCTCCGCCGACGGCCTCGTCCTGCACCCGCGTGGCACCCTGTTCGTGGCCCAGCGGGTGGTACCGCTCGACGTACGCGTGGACAAGGTCGGAGCCCAGCAGGCGAGCGACGGACAGCGGTTCCTCATCGAACCGGACCCGAACAGCAAACTCGTCAAGCTCTCCGACACCGGCGAGAAGTTCCCCATGGCCCAGTTCCAGGACATGGACGACGCCGCGAAACTCTCCCGGCCCGCCTACGAGGAGCAGGACGCCGGAGTCGAACTCGCCGCGGTCGAAGGGGTGCTGGACGCGCCCCGGGTCGTGCGGCGCAGCGCCCGCTACGAGGCGATCGTCGTCGACCGGAAGGCGCGGGAGGTCAACCAGACCGTGCCCGCGGCCGGATCCGCGCGGGCGGTGGCCGACGAGCCCGCGCCGCCGCCCGGGCGCAGGCTCGTCAGTGTCAGCCCCGCCGTCTTCGGGCGGCTGCTCGAGGGCAGCAGTACGAGCCGCTCGCCGCTCTCCCGTACCGACGCGAGCCGCCGCCGGCCGTTGCCGCAGGAGCAGACCGTCCGGGCGGCGGGACAGCGGTACGTGGTGGCGCACACCCGCAACAACGCCCAGGCCTTCCCGCCCCAGCTCCCGGACGCCCCGCTGCCCCCCGCCGCCGACTTCCGCAGCCCCGCCGCCGCGGCCGACGCGCTCGCCCGGTGGACCGACTCCGACCCCCGCCTCGCCGGGAGGCTGCACGTCATCCCGGTCTCGGACGCCCGGGAGCGGCCACGGACCCCGGGGACCTGGACGGCGGCGGCCACGCCCGCGCCCGCCGCGGTCTTCGGCGCGGAGCCGGTCCTGCTGGCCGGTGGGGCGGTACTGCTCGCCGGGGGCGCCGACGCCACCGGGGCTCCGGTGGCCACGGCCGGCCTGTTCGACCCGGTGACCACCGCCTGGACCGCGGCCCCGCCGCTGCTCACCGCCCGCCGCGGCCACTGCGCGACCCGGCTCGCCGACGGCCGGGTGCTGGTCGCGGGCGGCTCCGGACCCGCCGGTACCGAGCTGGCCTCCGCCGAGCTCTACGACCCGGTGGCCGGTGGCTGGCGGGCCACGAACGAAGCCCCGCTGGCGGGACGTACCGACCATGCGGCCCTCCCGCTGCCCAAGGGCGGGCTGCTGGTAGCCGGCGGTACCCGGGACGGCCGCACGCTGGCCTCGGCCGAGGTCTACGAGCCGGCCCGCGACCGGTGGCGGGCGGCCGCGCCGATGACCGACGCCCGGTCCGGCCACCGGATGGTGCCGCTGCCCGGGGGCCGGCTGCTGGTCGTCGGCGGCGCCCTGGCCACCGGGGGCGGCACCGTCCCGCTGGCCTACTGCGAGCGCTACGACCCCGACACGGACACCTGGACCCCGGCCGCGAGCCTGCACACCCCCCGGTCCGGACACCAGGCGACCGTCCTGGCGGACGGTCGGATCCTGGTCACCGGCGGCGACCCCGTCCTGCTCCCCGGCAACGGCCGCATCAGCGGGCGCAGCCAGGCCTCCGCGGAGATCTACGATCCGGTCGCCGACACCTGGACACCCGCGGCGGACATGCCGGCCGGACGCGGCCGACACCGGGCGGTGCGCCTGCCCACGGGTGAGGTCCTGGTCGTGGGCGGTACGAGCGGCCCCTCGGCCACCGCCGCCCACCGTAGCGTGCTCCGCTTTCACCCGGCCACCGGCCGGTGGACCGCCACCGGCTCCCTGGACCGGGGCCGTGCGGACTTCGCCGCCCTCGCCCTGGCCGACGGCCGGGTACTGGCGGCCGGTGGCCTGGTCGCCGCCGGCACCGCCGCCCCCGGCCCGGACGGCGCGGTGACCACCGCCGGCACCGAACTCTTCGTCCCGTGAGGGCGAACCATCCTGTGACCCGACCCGGGGCGACGACGGAGGAACCCACCCCATGACCATCACCACCCCCACGGCCGCCACCGGGCAGTGGACGGCCCAGGGCGACCTGCCCGAGGCGGCCTGCTGGTACGGGCAATACGACACCGCCGTGGCGCTGGGCAACGAGAAGAAGCAGGTCCTCGTCGTCGCAGGGGCCGACGGCCGGTCCACAGCCCTCGCCAAGGCCTGGCTCTTCACCCCGGGCGCCACCCCGTCGACCGCCGGGACCTGGGGTTCCGCCGGGCAGGTCCCCGGCGGCGCCCGCCGCCTGCACACCGCCACCCTGCTCGCCAACGGCGACGTGCTCGTCACCGGCGGCACCGCCGCGCCCGGTCTGTCCCCGGCCCTCAAGTCGACCGCCGTGTACCACCCCAAGACCAACACCTGGACTCCGGGCAAGGACCTGAACGAGGCCCGTTGGGGCCACGCCGCCGTCCGGACGGCCGACAACAAGGTGCTGGTCTGCGGCGGTTACACGGTCCGCTCCGGTGACTCGGCCAGGGCTCTGGCCTCGGCCGAGGTCTACACCCCGGACGACGGCGGCTGGGCCCCGCTCAAGCCGATGAGCGACGCCCGCGGCGGACACACCGCCCTGGCCTTCCCGGACGGCCGGGTCCTGGTCTGCGGCGGCACCGCACCCATCGCCCCCGGCCGGGAGGCCGCCCTCGCCTTCTGCGAGCTGTACAACCCCTCCAGCCCGGCCTGGACCCCGACCGGGAGCCTCACCCGGCCGCGCAGCCTCCACCAGGCGCTGCGCCTGTCCGCGACCACCGCCCTGGTGATCGGCGGCAGCCTGCCCGGGGTGCCCGGCGACGGCACCTATGACCCGTACGCCGTGATCGACGCCGAACTGTACGACCTGGGCACCCAGAAGTGGACCCCCGGCAAACCGGTGCGCGGTGGACGCGGCCGGCACCGTGCGGTGCCCCTGGGCCCGGACCGGGTCCTGGTGATCGGCGGCACCGGCGACGCCGAGGGCGCGGCCGGCTACCAGAGCGTGCTGATCTACAACACCGCCGACGACAGCTGGGCCCCCGCCGCCGGACCGGCCGCCGGCCGCTGGGCCTTCGCCGCCGCGGCGCTGTCCGGCACCGAGGTCCTGATCACGGGCGGAACCGTACGCTCAGGCCTGGCCGCCGCCGATCCGCGGGCCGACGACCTCACCCGCGGCACCGAACTCTTCCGCACCGGAGACGGCTCGTGACGCCCAACGCGTACTCCTTCCTGCCCTGGCTGCGCACCGGCCTGACCACCAGGATCGGGCAGGACGGCTTCACGGCGGACGGGCCCCGCCCGAGGATCCCGGTCACCTTGCGTCTGACCGGGCAGGGCCCCGACCGCCCGGTGTCGGCGCGCACGGTGACCCAGCAGGTGCAGCTCTACGGCCCCGGGGACGTGGTGGGCGTGGACCCGCGGGCGGTCTCCCGCACCGAACCGCAGCCCTCGGTCACCAACGCCGAGCCCAACTTCCTCGCCCACATCGAGTTCTACGAGGAGGACTTCCCCTGGGCCTACAGCCCCGCCGTGCCGGACGACACGGGCCGACTGCGCCCGTGGCTCGCCCTGATCGTGCTGGCCGCTGCCGCCGATCCGCAGAACGAGGCCGGCGGCGAGTTCCGCGAAGGGGGGCCTCCGGAGGGGCCGTTGCCGTACGTCGTGGTGACGGACGTGCGCGCGCTGCCGCCGGCCGATCAGCTCGGCGCCTGGGCACACGTCCACGTCAACGGAGACCTCGGGGGGAACGGGAGCGTGCTCACCGAGGTGATGGACGGTCCCCTGGACACCCTCGGGCACCTGCTGCGGACCAGCCCCGACGACGCCTGTTCGCGACTGATCTGCCCGCGCAGGCTCAAGCCCCTGACCACCTACCACGCCTTCCTGGTACCGGCCTTTGAATCCGGGCGGCGGGCCGGGCTCGGCCTCGGCCTCGGCCAGGACGGAGTCGGCGCCACCGATCCGAGCTGGGGGCCGGGCAGGGCGGACCCCCGGATGCCCTACTACCACCGCTGGTCCTTCCACACCGGTACGGCGGGCGACTTCGAGTACCTGGTGCGGCTCCTGGAGCCGGCCGAGGCCGACCCCGCAGTGGGCCGCCGTGACATCGACGTCCACGAGAGCTCCGGCCCTGCCCTGCCCGAGATCAATTTTCCGCCGTCGATCGGCGGGGTGCTCAAGCTCGGGGGAGCGCTGAAGGCCGTACGCCCGAACGACGACTGGGACAACTGGGACAGCCGGTTCACCGCGGACGAGGGGCACCGCCCGCCCGCCGGGCACTACCCGCACGAGTTCCAGGAGGCCTTGGCCGCCCTGGTCAACCTCGCCGACGACTACCCGACGCGCACGCCCGCCGAGGCGCACGCCCGACTGGCAGCCGCCGTCGGCCCGGCCGCGGTGGAGCTGGCCGACGGGGTGGACCCGGTGATCACGCCGCCGCTGTACGGGCGATGGCCGGCCCGTACCTCACGGCTGCTGAGGGCCGCGGACGGCAGCCGGCTCCCGAACGACAAGAACTGGGTGCACCGGCTCAACCTCGACCCGCGCTTCCGGATCGCCGCGAACTTCGGCACCCAGGTCGTACAGGCCCGGCAGGAGGAGTTCATGGCCGCCGCCTGGGCGCAGGTCGGCGACCTGGTGGACGTCAACCACCGTATTCGCGCGGCCCAGTTGGCCTGCGAGGTCGGGCTCCGGCTCCAGGATCGGCACCTGGGGCCGCCGCCCCCGCCACCCGGCGGCGGACCCGCGGGCCTGCGGGTGGTGCGGGCGACGGCCCGCCCAGTGGGCCGGGCGCTGGCCCTCACCGCACCCGCCCACCCCCGCGTCACCGTCCCGCTGGCCCGCCCGGCCGCCGCCGTCGCCGGGCCGGAGGGTGGGGCCGAGCAGGTCACGGCCGGTTTCAAGGTGGCCACCAGCCGGATCGCCGCCGCCCCGGTCTCGGCGGCCATGCGCCGGATCACCCGGCCCGGCTCCCGGCTGATGCGGACCCTGGACTTCCCCGAGAGCCACCCGCCCGAGGCGCTGCTGCCGCGGATGGACACCGAACCGCTGCTGGTCACCGCGGCCCCCGAGAAGACCGTCCCGGCCTCGGTGGTGACCCCGGTCCAGGTGGACCGCGTCATCCGGCCGCAGCCGCTGCCCGACCCGGTGAAGTCCCTGCCGGTGAGCCCCGGTTTCGTCCTGCGCCGCCCCGACGGCACCGTCCCCGTACCACCGGCCGCCTCCGCAACCGAAGAACCTGCCGATCCCGTCGACAGCGAACAGGCCCGGCGGTTCAAGCTGGGCCTGACCGACCTGTACGAGGGCTGGGGCACGGCCACCGCCTCCGCGCGCACCCCGGTGCCCGACCCGCTCGACGTGCCGGGCACCGCCGAACGGGTCCTCGGCGGACTCGACGCGGCCACCACCGTGCCGCACGCCCTCCTCAACACGGTACGGCTCGACGCTCCCCAACTCGCCCCGTTCGTCGAGCGGTTCCTGGAGGTCATGGCATACCCCGTGATCGACCTGCCGATGTACGAGGCACTGCTGGGCCTGTCGGTCGAATCCTTCGTGCCCCACCTCGACCGGATCCCGGTGAACACGGTCACCCTGCTCGACACGGACCAGGAGTTCATCGAGGCCTTCATGGTGGGCCTCAACCACGAGATGGCCCGGGAACTGCTGTGGCGGGAGCATCCGACCGACCAACGGGGCACGCCTTTCCGGCAGTTCTGGGACCCGCGGGCGGCGACCTCCGTTCCGGAGGAGAGCGCGGCCGCCCGCCGGGAGCGGCTGTACGACATCCCGCCGATCCACCGGTGGACGCCGCAGAGCGAGCTCGGCGCGCACGACCACCGGCAGCCGGACCCGGCCCGCAAACGGGACGAGCTGGTTCTGGTGATCCGAGGCGAACTGCTCAAGAAGTACCCGAACACCGCGGTCTACGCGCACCGGGCCCGCTGGAACCCCAGCAACGAGCATCCCGACCCGAAACGGGAGCGGACCCCGGTGACCCTGCGGGACCCGAACCGCCCCGGGCCCAACGAGATCCTGCTGCCGCTCTACGAGGCCCGGATCGAACCGGACATCACCCTGCTCGGCTTCAACCTCACGGCGGAGGAGGCGAAGGGCGACGCCAAGGACCCCGGCTGGTTCTTCGTACTCCAGGAACGCCCGGGTGAGCCCCGGTTCGGCGCCGACGACGGACGGCCCGTCCAGGTGGAGGTGTGGAACGACCTCACCTGGGAGGACCTGGACCCGGGCGGCCGGCGCGGGTTCATCGCCCTGGACGGCGCCACCCCCGTCGTCGAGCTCCAGGACCTCTCCGACATCAGGGCGGACGAGGAGAAGATCGACCAGCACGGCGAGGACACCGCGCTGCGGTCGTGGAACGCCCGGCTGGACTCCGCCGACGTCGCCTACATGCTGTTCCAGGCCCCGGTCCTGATGGCCGTCCACGCACAGGAGATGCTGCCCCGTGGCTGAGCTCGCCCGCACCCACCCGGTCCTGCTGGGCCCCGTCCGGCTGGAGACCCGGTTCACCAGCACCGAACTGCTGGTGCGGATCTTCCCCGACGAGTGGTCGGTGGACAGCCTCCAGCCGCTGCCGACCCGGGCCGAGCTCGGCGCCGTGACCGCCTACTGGACCGCCGTCTGGCGGGCGGCCGGCGACGCCGAGCGGGAGCGGGCCGCCTGGCAGGAGCTGACGGGGCGGGTGGCGCAGGGCCGGGCCGCCGATCTGATCCGTACCCATGCGCCCGCCAACCCCGCCGACCGGCCGTCGGGGCTCGCGGCGGGCACCACCGTCCTGGTGGTCACCAGCGACCGCGCCCTGCCCGCCGAGGACCGGCAGCCCACCGTGGCGTACTGGACCGCCGTCTGGCGGGCGCACGGCGACCGCGTGCTGCTCCGTGCCGCCGATGCCGCCCTGCTGGCCGCGGTCGGACCCGGTCGCGCGGCCGCCGTCCGGGCACGCCCGCCCGCCGGGCTGGAGGGCCCCCGGCTGACCGCGCAGGACGCGGTCGCGGTGGCCTTCCTGGTGGTGCCGCGGCCGCCCGACTCGGAGGTCGCCCCGCAGTCCTGGACCCGGCCGGCCGAGGCCGTCCTGCTGCCCGACCGGTTCGAGGTGTTCGGCTACCGCGACGGCCGGCTGGTCTGCCGGGCCACCGGCGCCCCGGTCACCGGCCCCCTCGCCCTCGGCCCGGACCCGGCGACCCGGCGCGATGAGCAGCTGAAAGTGGACGAGGAAACCGGCGCCCTCCGGGTACCGCCCGCCCTCGCCTGGCTGACCGACTTCGATGCGGCGGTCGCCGCCGGGATGGCCGTCCGCATCCCGCTGGACGCCACTCTCCGCCACGGGCTGCACCGGCTGGTGGTCCTCGGCCTGCGCACCGGGGCCACGGCCGAGAAGTCCGCCGAGCAGCTGGCCGAGCTGATCGGCCACCAGGTCCGCAGCCCCGCCGGGTTCGCGCTGCTTCCCCAGGGCACCCCCACCAACAACAGCGAACAGGCCCCGGCAGGGCCGGACCCCCGCCGGGAGGCGGAGGCCGTGCGCCGGACGGCCCACGGCTTCACCGCCGCCGCGGCGCCCGGCGACCGGACGGCGAAGACCGACGGCCAATGGCTCGCCGAACTCCTCGGCATCGAACCCGCCACCCTGGCCGGGGTCCCGCACGCCGACCACACCGACCTGCGCGAGGCCCGCGCCGCCAACACCGCTCTGTGGCCCACCACTTGGGGCAACCAGCTGCGCACCACCCTCCATCCGCTGCTGTCCGAGGAGGCGGTGGAGCGGACCCGCGACTTCTTCCTGCGCAACGTCTCCGGCCGCGGCCCGCTGCCCGTGGTACGGATCGGCCGACAGCCGTACGGCATCCTGGTCACCACCGCCTTCGGACAGCTGACCTGGCCCGCCGCGGACACCCACCGGGCCGGGCTGCACCAGGTGCTCACCGAGGCGGCCGTGGACTGGGAGAAGGCCACCGCGAAGGTGGCGCGGCTCGGCACCGCCGACCGCGACACCCACCGCCAGCTGCTGGACATCCTCGCCCTCCACCCCTCCTCGGCCGAGTTCCACCAGCGGTACGCCCAGTCCGTCGACGACCTGTTCAACCGGGAGAACCTCGGCGGCCAGGGCCACCTCGTCGTCTCCGCCCTGGAACGACTGCACATGGCCGAACCGGTCCGGGCCCTGCTCACCCGGCTCGGGGCCGCGGGCACCGACCCGGACCTGGTCGGCCGGCTCTTCGTGGACGGCCAGCAACCGCTGCTCGGCCCGCTGGTCGACGACCGGCCGCCGTCGGAGACGCGGCCGGTCCGCCCGTACACCACCGCCCCCGCGCGGAACTACCTCCAGTGGCTCGCCGAGCACGCCGGTGCCGACCTGGAAGCCGTCCGGCAGGAGACCGGTTTCGAGGACGACGCCCGCCCGGCCGCCCTGCTGTACCTGCTGCTGCGGCACGCCGTCCTGCTGGCCTGGGTGGAGACCGGCCGACGGCTCGCCCTCGCGAAGGGCCTGCCGACGCCCTCGCCCGCCGACCCGCCGTTCGTCCACATCGCCGACGACCCGGCCCACCCGCAGGTGCGGTTGCCCAGCGAGAGCCGGTACCGCCAGCTCTACGCCCCCGCACCGGACATCACGGGCAACGACGACCCCCTCCACCTCTTCATCCCCCGAGCCCTGGCCGCCGGGCACCCCGCCACAGCCGAACTGGGCGAGGTCATCGAGGCGTTGAAACTGCTCGCACCGCTGCCCACCGCCCGGCTGGAGCGCCTCCTCACTGAGCACCTGGACTGCGCCACCTACCGGTTGGACGCCTGGCGGCTCGGACTTGCCACCGAGAGGCTCATGGAGCTGAGGTACGGGCCGGACGGCACCGGCGCCCCGCGCCGCGGCCTGCACCTGGGGGCGTACGGCTGGCTGGAGGACGTCGCCCCGCGCACCGAACCCCTGGACGAGGTACAGGTGCCGGAGGAGCTCCGGCCGGTGTTCGGTGCCGCCCTGCCGCACGATCCGCGCAACGGAGGCTGGGTCCACGCCCCCTCCCCGGCGCAGGCCACGACCGCCGCAGTGCTGCGCGCCGGCTACCTCGCCAACGGCCACCGGGAAGGCACCGGCGCCTTCGCCATCGACCTCGGCTCCCGGCGGGTCCGCACGGCCCTTGCCCTGCTGGACGGGCTGCGCCAGGGCCAGTCGCCCGGCGCGATGCTCGGCCGGATCTTCGAACGCGGACTGCACGAAGGCCACCCCCGCGTGGAACTCGACCGGTTCATCCCCCTGCTGCGCGGCGCCTTCCCGCTGCGCGCCGGACGTCTCTCTCCCGGGTCCGCGTCCCCCGACGAGGTCCGGCTGGTGGAGGCCCGGACCGTGGTGGACGGTCTGGAACTGGTCCGCCGGGCCACGCGGGACGGCCAGGTCCACTACCCGTACGGCGCCGTAGGCCTGCCCCAGGACGTCACCGACCCCCAGAAGGCCGCCATGGACGCGGAGCTGCGGAACCTCCTCGACATCCACGACGCGCTGGCCGACCTGGCCGTGGCCGAAAGCACCCACCAGACGCTCCTCGGCAACCCCGAACGCGCCGCCGCCACCCTCGACGCGTACGCGAAGGAGGGTTTTCCGCCGGAGCCGGAGGTGGTCCGGACCCCGCGCAGCGGCACCACCCTCACCCACCGACTGGCCCTCCACCTCAGCCCCGGCCTCGGCCCGGACCACGGCGCCGGCGCGGCCGCCCGCAACAGCCCGCGGGCGCGCGCCGAACCCGCCGTCAACGACTGGCTCACCGGTCTGCTCCCGGACCCGCAGGAGGTGGCGGTCGTGGTCACCTGGACGGACCCGGTCTCCGGGGAGCCGCGCGAACGCGTGATCACCCAGGCTGACCTGGGCCTCCAGGCGATCGAACTCCTGTGGGCGGTCCGGCCGGCGGGCGAGGCCGCGATGACCGACCTCGACGACCGGATCGTCCGCGAGCTCGTCGGCTCGGTCACCCGGCCCCGCCCGGACGCCCTGCCGGTCATCCACTACACCCGCCGGGTCCCGGAGAAGATCAGCTTCTTCGAACTGTCCCCGCTGATCGGCGCGTTGCGTACCCTGCTGACCACCTCCCGTCCGCTGCGCGCCACCGACCTGGTGCCCGGCGCCGGCGTCACCCCCGTGGACTGCACCGCCGACGAGGCCGTGCTCCTGCGCCGGGAGCGCCCCGCCAAGGTGCTCGAATCCCTCACGGCGCTCCAGACCAGCGCCGAGCACTTCCGGGACGAACTCGAACCGCTCGTCCCGCCCGGGGTTCCGACACCGTCCGCCCGAGCCGAACTGCTCCGCCACATCGACGAGTTCCTGGGCGAGTACGCCGATCTTGCCGCTGCCTCCGGCCGGTTCGGGCTGCTCCGCAGCGGCTGGGCCGAACTCGCCGTATGGCGACGCGCGGTGTTCACCGACGTGCTCGCGGCCACCGCCCGGACCGCGGCCCGGATGGGCCGGGCCCTCAACGAGGCGGACATCCTCCTGGCACAGTACGACCAGCTTCCGGCCGGCGCCCCGGACGCGGAGCGCTACCGCCTGCTCCTGCAGGCCGAACGCCTCCTGACCACCACGCCGGCCGACCCACCCCCGGACCCGCCCGCCCTCTACCGTGCCCAGCTGTACTCCCGTCGCCGGGAGTTCGCCGACCGGCAGGCCGCCCTCGCCGGGGTACGGGGCACCGTACGCACCACGCTGTCCGGCCTGCTCTTCGAGGTGTCCGCGCTGCTCCCGCTCGACGCCTTCGACCACGAGGGGCTCGACCTCACCCCGTACGGCGACCGGGTGGTGACCCAAACCCGCGAACTGCTCACCCGAACCAAGGACTTGCTGGACGACATCGGCGAGCGCATCGGCCGGGCCGAGGACGGACTCCGGGCGTACGACGCCGCGGTCACCGGACCCGACCGGGTCCGCGCCGGGCTGGACGCCCTCAAGGCCCTGCTCGGCGAGGACGTGCTCGCCGTACCCGAGTTCACCCCGTCCCAGGCACTCGCCGAGGACTGGCGGGCCGCCCTCCGGGACAGCGACGCGCTGATCGCCCATCTGCGCACCGACCCGCCCGCACCCCGCAGCTTCCCCGTCGAGGACTGGCTGCACGGCATGGCCCGGATCCGCGACAAGCCCCGGCTGTGGGAGAAGACGGTGGTCCTGGCGGACGCGCTGAACGGCTACGGCCGCCTCACCGTCACCCGGGAGGAACCCCGGCTGATCCCCGTCCAGCTGCCCCACCGCCGCGACGACCACTGGCTCGCCATGGACTTCCCCAGGGATCCGCGGCGGCGCCGGCCGCTCGACGAGGACCGCGTCCTGTACACCGCGCACTACGCGGCCCGGACCGCGCAGCCGCTGCCCGGTGCCGCCCCCGGGGCCTGCGGACTCCTCCTCGACGAATGGACCGAGGTGGTCCCGACCGGTCGGGAGACCACGGGGATCGCGGTCCACTACGACGGCCCGGACTCGGAGCCCCCACAGGCCATGCTGCTCGTCGCACCGCCCCGTACGGACGGCGACTGGACCACCGAGGACCTGCTCGCCGCGATCACGGGCACCTTCGACCTGGCCCGCGCCCGCGCCGTGGAGCCCGCGCACGTGGAGGACACCGCGTACGCCCAGCTGCTGCCCGCCACGGTCATGTCCGCGACCCGCAAGCCGATCACCGTCAGCACGGACCTGGCGCTCGGCAACCTCCGCTGGAAGGCGACGGCCCATGACTGAACCGGCCCGGATCGAGTTCCCGCTCGCCCTGGACGAGCGGCACGAACCCACCGTGGGCGTGTGGAACCGGCTGGAGGGACGGCCCCGCACCGCCGACTTCGCCGCCGCCCTGCGCGCGGAGATCCGCGATCCGCTGTGGCTGCTCACCCGGCAGTGGCAGCTCGGCGAGTTCCGCGGCTCGGACGCCGGCTCACCGGTGACAGCCACCTACTCGGTGGCCGCTGCCCCGCCCACCCGCTACCGTCCGCCGACGGGCCCGGTGGAACCGCTGGCCGACGACCGCCCGTTGGAATCGGTGGCCGAACGCCGACCGCTGCCCTTCCGGTTCGGCACGGACCCGGTCTCCTTCGACCTGCGCCTGGCGATGGGCCACCGCTGGCTGAAACTGATCCGCGGCCTGCGACTGGCCGCCGCGGAGGACTTCCGCGGACAGTACGTCACCCGCTACCCGGTCACCCTGCCCGACCCCGAAGACCCCGCTGACACCGCACGGGTGGCCCACCCGGAGGTGTGGGCCACCCTCCAGGCCGCCGCGGGCCGCCAGATGGACGGCTACCTGCTCTACCGGTACCTCAAGGACGCACCCGCCCACCGGGCCTCGGACGGCATCGTCAACGCCGCGCACATCCACTACCCGGAACTGGACGCGTTCGGAAGGGAGTTCACCGCCTGGTTCGACACGCTGATCGACCAGCCGGCCGGCGCCCCGGCCTGGGATCCCGCACGCCTCGAACACCGCTTCAGCGTCGCCGCCGCGACCCCGGACGGCGAACGGGTCCTGACCGCACCCGAGTACCCCGGCGGCGAACTGGACTGGCACGCCTTCTCGGTGGACGACCACGGCCGGCTCGGCGGCACCGCGCCCGCCCCCGCCCCCGTCCACCGCACGGTGTTCCCCACCCCGGTCCGCTTCTCCGGGATGCCCCTGCCCCGCTGGTGGGCGGTGGAGGACGGGCGCACCAACTTCGCGGCGGTACGCCCGGACAGCACCGACCTGGCCCGGCTGATCTTCTTGGAGTTCGCCCTCGTCTACAGCAACGACTGGTACCAGCTGCCGTGCGACCTGCCGTCGGGCACCCTGGCGTCGGTCCGAGGGCTGAGCGTGACCGACGTGTTCGGCACGAAACTGTGGATCACCCCGGCCCCTATGGACACCGGGGACGAGAGCCGACGCTGGACGATGTTCAGCCTGGACCCGGTGGAGGTTCCCGACGTTCCGGCCGGAGGGCAGCCACCGTCGCCACCCCCCGTCCACCGACAGGCCCTCCTACTCCCACCCGGCGCGCCCACCGTCGCGGAGGGGCCGGTGCTGGAGGAGGTACTACTGGTCCGCGACGAACAGGCCAACCTGGTCTGGGGGTTGGAGCAGACGGTCCGCACGGCGACCGGCGAGCCGCGCCGGGGCAGCGAGATGTCCGCCGAGAGCACGGCCCACCGGCTCCGCCTCCACCACCCGCCGCAGCCCGACGGCCCGCCGCGCGCCCCGGTGGCGTACCGGGCGATGAACTCCGTCCCCGAGCACTGGATCCCCTTCATCGCGGTCCACACCGGCGAGAACCACCGCTCTGTACGGCTCCAGCGGGCGGCCATGCCACACGCCGTCGACCGCGCGCCCGTCCGGCCGCGGACGGAACTGCTGCGCGAGGGCCTGGACGTACCCGCCCAGAGCCGCACGCGGTCCTACTACGTGAACGAGGAGGAGGTCCCACAGGCGGGTTCGCGCCTCACAGTGGCCTTCAACCGGACCCGCGGCCAGGACGGCCGCGTGACCGTCTGGCTGAGCGCCCGCCGCAACGCCGGCCGCGGCGAAGCCTCCAGCGGCCTGGCCTTCGACCACCTGATCCCAAGCCCGAAGCCGACCCCGCCACCCCCGTCCTAGGGCGTGTGTCGAGTCGCGCTCATCATCCGGTCCGGGTGAGGTGTTTGATCCAGTTCATCGAGGCGCGCAGGTGGAGGAGTCGATGTGGGCGTTTGAGCAGTAGCCGGCGTCGGCGAGCACCACCTCGGGGTCTTGACGCCGGCCGCGGCTCGTGGGAAGCCCGGCTACGCCCTCCAGCCTCCTTGAGAATCAGGTGCCGGAGTTGTCGACGAGCCCCACGATGTCGAGGTATTCGATTTTGGGCGGCACGCCATAAATCCCCGTCACCTTGTCGACGAGCTCATCCGTGAAGAAGGCACGGCCTTTCTCGTCGTCATCCCATACGTAGAAGTTCCTTGCCTGAGTGCTGTCTTCGTCGAGCATGAAGCTCTTGAAGCGAAGGCCGGCCATGCCTTCGAACGGTCCTCGGAGTTCGCCGGCAATCTTTGCGACAGTTGCGCGATCGAACTTGTCGGTCTGCGTGAAAGTCACGAGCACGCCGATCATCAGGCTTCCTATCGATTGGATGAGCAAAGGTCGATCGAGTGATGCTAGCGGCGGATCCTAGTATAGGCGGCCGGAAAATTTGGTCATTAGGCCGCGAGTCGGAGGTACGGCTCGCGGTCGGCGAAGAATTCTGCCCTCGTTCCGAGGCCTGATCCGGTAGATCATCTTGCGTGACGCGAGTACGACGGACGGACCAAGAGCGGGAGACCATCAGGCCGTACCTGCCGATTGGCGAGTATGTGCCCCGTACCCCGATCGGCTGCGCCAGCAGCGGCGGGAGACCCACAGGAGTTCGGCGCCTGGCCGACCGTCTCCAATCGCGCACTCGCACTGCTCTTGGCGGCTGGTGCGGTCGGTCCGGCCGCGGAGGCGGCTCAAAGCGCGGTCTAACGCGTGAGCGCGCCGAGCGGACTGTTTGGCGGATACGGCAGTGCAGGGACTCGCTGCACCTCGTCGGCAAGGACAGGGGCAAGTGCCAGAAGGGGCGCCCCGGGCATCCATAGGCCAAGGTCAATGTCGGCGCGAGCATCTTCAGCACGCTCGGCCGGCCCATCCCGAGTGACACCTCGACGCCGATCACCTTCAACTCGGCCGACTTCGACACGGACGCGCCCTGGCTCCGCAGCTCCAGGCGGACTGGATTGCGCCCCCACCGTAGCCACCCCGTGTGACGGGCTGCCGGTCCGTCTGGCAGCCCGTCACACGGAGCCTGTCTCGGTACAGCAGCGGTTTCAGTGCTCGCAGAGGGAGAATTCTCGTTCGTAGAGCTGCTCGTTGTGTTCGTCGACGAAGAACTTGCGTTCCTGCATGAGCTGTTCGCGGTAGTCCTTGGCCTGTTCCAGCGTCATGGTCGAGGTGTCGGACCACGGCTGCTGCGGTGGCACGTCGGATGTCGAGACGATCCTTTCCGACGGGTCGACCAGGAAGAACGCAAGAATTTTGCGGTGCCCCGGGCGGGTGGGGTCCGCGAGGCGGAATGAGCCGACGCGGTGTTGCAGGATGTTCGGGAACGCCAGGCAGCGGCCCGCCTGTGTCGATGTCGATCCCAGCATCTGGTTCAGCGCGTCTTCGTCCGACAGGCCGTAGACCTCACGCACACCATTGTCGTCGTTCTGTTCGTAGTCCGGGTCGTCGAGTGCAGCTCTGAAACTCAGCCGGCTTTCGGTGATGTTCTCGCTGTCCCAGTAGTAGAGGCCGGTCGAGACGATCCGCTCGTTCAACATCCCCTCGACGTGCCAGGACCCGCCGGGGTACTCGGGCTTGTCCGGGGTGAGATGAATGGTGGCGAGCTTGACGATGACCTGGAGACGGCGCCCGCGCAGGTCGACTCGGGCGGATGCGTCGGGCAACTGGGGTGGGGTGAAGGCCGGGGCGTCCGGGATCACCGGGCGGCGGTTCTCCCACCAGTCGTCCTGTGCCCGTTCCCACGCACGAAGGGCTTCTGCGTAGGCCTCGTCATCACTGTAGGAGGATTTGCTCGGATATTCCGGCTCCGAGTCGTACCACCCGAATGGATCGGCCTGGATCCGCAGGGGACGCGGATGGCGCAGATCGGTGAGCACGTTCTCCAGCAGCGGCCGCATGCGCGCGAACAAGTCCGGTAGGACGGCGGCCAGTTCGTGGTGGACCTCGGGGTGGACGTTGTTGACGTACGAACGGAAGGCGACACCGCCGTCGTCACTGACGTCGACGTCCGTGGGCAGCCACTGGAACTTCTCCGAGAACTCGTGCTTCGAGTAGCGGTCCGTCGGGTTCCGCCAAGCCCGCTCGGGCGCGCCGCTTGCCTCTCTCACCAGGCAGAACAGCGAGGGATGAACCAGATCCAGTACCTGCCCGTCGGATCCGGGATGCCAGTCCTGTTCTTCTTCGGGGACCTCTTCCAGAACCCGAACCGCCTCGCGCAGCCGGGATCTGAGCTTGTCGTCGACCAGTGTGTCCGACTGCCACACCCCGTCGACGGCGGACGCCTCGATGCCGGTTCGTTCGTCCCGCAGCGCGGCGTAGTGCTCGAGTTCGGCCAGCACGTAACCAACCTGCGCCTCGGTGAGGCCCTGGGCGACCGCTTCTTGCGTCCACCTGGCGACGATGTCGGCATCGTTCATCTTGTCGAACCACCCCGGCTTCGCCCGAATGTGCGCGCTGCACTGCATCATCTGGAGTTCCCGCAGCGTTCGGGGTGTCGCGAACGATATGGAACGGGATGCCTGAAAGGGCAGCGGGAAAGCAGACATGCCGGTCAAGTCTCGTGATCCTTCGGGTCGGTGTGCGGTGGCGGGAAGGATACTTCAGCGGACTGACATCGCAGCCGTACTCGCGCTCGGTGAGCAGCCGGACTCCCCGGCTCGGAGAACCGCCGGCCAGCACAGCGGCACGAACGGCATCAACCACGACCACGGGTTGTGCGCAGCCGCCCACACGGCCGGCACCAGCAGGGTGACGGCCGCCACGACGCACGACGCACCAACACCACGCCGGTACGCGCCGGCCACCTGCCCAGCTTCCTCATCGAGTCATCCTCCGCTTGCTGTTCGGTCCACCCGTGGATCCATGCGCATACAGGGCCTGCCGAGCGCTCCGTAACGTCGATGACATGGAAACCAAGGCCCACGCAGGCCACGACTGATCCGGCCCTCCTCAACGACCCCATCACCCAAGGGGCGTTCCCCACGATGAAGCGCAGCACCCGCGGCTCTACGGCGCACTGACCGCCGCCGCCCTGTCGGCGGTCATCGTGGTGGCGAGCAGCGGGCACGCGGTGAACGGGTTCATGTGGGTCCGGGCGGTCGTGGTGCCACTGATCTGCGTACTGATCCACCGAAGCATCGGCTCCGCGGCCCGGGGGTCCCGGCCGGCTTGCGAGCGCCTGAGCGGCCTCACCGTCATCATGCCGATCGCGATCACCGGCATCGACTTCCCCAAAGTGCGCTGACAGTGCGGTTTGCAGCGGAGGGCCGCGGCGAGGTCACCCGCGCTCCAGCGCCGTCCGAAGCAGCCCCAGCGGTCGGGCGCCGAGGTCGAACAGGGCGGTCCAGCCCACCGTCTCCTCCACCAGTTCCGCCAACTCGGCCGGCAGGCCGTCCGCGTCGCGGTGGTCGGCCTGCAGGGCCCGTACGGTGTCGACGGGTACGGCCTCGGGGCCGATACGGCGCAGCGACTCGTCGAGCAGCGAGCGGAGCCGATCCCGTTCGGCGTCCACCCGGACGGTCAGCGCGCCGCAGCGGACCCGCAGCGCCGTCCCGTGCGGCGGGCACGGACAGGGCACAAACGGCGGCCGGTCAGGGGTCGTGGCAGAGATGATCGTCATGCCGTCAGCCTCGGGTGGCGTCGGCGTGCGATCCCGGGCCAGTGCAGGGGGGAAGTGGACTGGAATCGGGGGCGAGCCTCTGGGGGAGTGGAGCGCGGCAGGGCGGCCGGCCTGCGGACTGCGTGCCTCAGGTCTCACACAGACGTACGGCGAGGGCGGCGATGTCGTCGTCAAGGCGGCCCCTGCTGTGGTGGAGGAGGTCGCGGTGGAGGGCCGTGAGCAGTTCACGGGGCGGTGTCGGGGGCTGTCGACGCATCCAAGCTGCCAGCGGGAAGAACTCGCCGTCGCGGGCGCGGGTCTCGGCGATCCCGTCGGTGTAGAGGAGCAGCAGGTCGCCGGGGGCGAAGTCGAAGGTGTCGACGTTGTAGTGATCGCCGATCAGCTCCGCGAGGCTGAGCAGTGGCGAGGGGGTGGCCGACTCGAGGACACGGAGTTTCCCGCGGTTCAGGAGCAGGGGTGGAGGGTGTCCGCAGTTGAGGATGGTGATACGTCTGTCCTCGCGCGGGATCTCGACGAGGAGGGCGGTGGCGAAGCGCTCCATCGGCCCTTCGGGGGGGAAGGCGGCGTTGTATCGGGTGCTGCTGGCGTCCAGCCTGCGTGCGACGTTGACCAGGTCGATCTCGTCGTAGGCCGCCTCCCGGAAGGCGTTGACGATCGCCGCGGCCGCCCCCACGGCCGGCAGGCCCTTGCCCCGCACGTCACCGATGAGCAGCCTGACGCCGTATGGCGTGTCGGCCGCCTCGTAGAAGTCCCCGCCGATGCGGGCCTCCGCCGCGGCCGCGAGGTACAGCGATTCGATCTCGACGTTCCCGAGGCGGTGTGGCATGGGGCTCAGCACCACCTGTTGCGCCGCGTCGGCGACGAGCCGTACCTGGAAGAGGGTGCGCTCCCGCTGGAGCCGGAGATGGCTCCCGTACGCGGCGGCCACGGTGACCGCGACGATCCCCCCGACGGTCCACCACGTCCCCAGGTCGGGGAAGACGAGGCTGAGGCCGATCATCAGGAAGAGGCAGACCGTCCCGAGCAGGACGGTGGGGAGGACCGGCCACATGGCGGCGGCCAGGGCCGGTGCCGCGGGCAGGAGGCGACTGAAGGCCATTTCCGGCGGAGTGGTGTAGGCCAGGCTGGCGATCACGACGGTCAGAATGACCGGCGACAGCCGCACAAGCGTTCCACGGCCGTAGCGCCCACGGAGTCGCGGCCTTCCGGACTCGATCACACTTCCCAGAATATCTACGTAATCAGGGCATAGCGCTCCGGCGAACATACAGTCGAACATATGAGTGAATCGGTGGATGACGTCCACCCGCTTTCCCGACGACCTGATCAACCTCCAGCCGGCCTGGCCGCGCACCTACGCCGACCTGGCCCGCCAGCCCACGCAGGCCGTACCCGACACCGGCGGCAGCCGGCCGGGGTGGTGGTCAGGCCGGGCGTGGGAGGTACCCGAGGCCGTGCGCGCCGGGCTCGCCGAGCTTGGCGATGTCCAGCCGTGCCAGGCGCTCCAGCGACTCCAGGTCGATGATGTCGACGGTGGACGACACGACGCAGGCCACATAGGCGAGCCGGCCGTCGGGGGACGAGGTGATGGTCAGCGGGAACAGGCCGACCTCGAGGTCACCCAGCCGCTTGCGGGTGTCGGCGCAGAACACGGTGAGGCGGCCCGGCGCCTGGCGTCCGAGTCGGGAGACCGGGTCGGGCGCCATGCGTACTTCGCCCGCGAGCAGCTTCCCCGTCGACGTCAGGTGCACCGGCAGGACGATGTCCCCCGTGGGCAGGGTGTCGACGACGGACGCCGTCCGGGTGTCGATGACCCGGATTCCGGTGGGCGGCCGTTCCGCGGCGGGGCCGGAGAAGTTGCCGTAGGGCGCGGCGACGAATACGTGCGTGCCGTCGGCGGAGACGGCGAGGCCCTCACTGCCCGGTAGCTCGACCTTCGCGGTGAGAGCGCCCCGTTCGAGGTCGACGACCGACACGAACGGCGCCTCCTTGTTGGTGGCGTATCCCGTCAGCCCCGCCGGATCGATGGCGAACCAGTGCGGGCCGGGCGCGGCCGTATCGATCCGACCCAGGGGCCGGCGGGTCTCCGTGTCGATCACCACGACACCACCGGGCCGGTCGTCCGCACTCTCCACGCTGACGTAGAGGCGACCGCGCACCGGGTCCAACGCCAGTCCGTGCGGCCCGTGTTCCGGGGCGAGGTCGACGACCTCGACGATGCGGCGGGTGTCAGGGTCGATGACGGCAAGTTCGGTGCGCCGGCCGCCGTTCGCGTGGTAGTAGCCCGAGTGGTACGTCAGGGTGCACCACAGCAGCCGCTGCGTCGGGTCGAAGCACAACTCGTGTGGCTCGGCAGGGACTTGTACATCGCCGAGGTGTCGGTCGGAGGCGGCGTCGAAGAACGAGACCGTCGGTCCGCTCTGACTGACGACGGCCAGGACGTCGCCTTCCCGACCGGCAAGGGGGGACTGCTGCACAGCGGCTCCTTGAAAGGGCTGAAGGGGGAATGCCTCGCGTCTTCGCGGGCAGTTCCACTCTCCGCGTCGGAGGATGCCGCGACAATGCAAAGATTGGCACGCAATCATTGACTCAGACGCAAAAATGCAGCTCAGGAGGGATCGATGGATCTCAACCTACTGAGAGCCCTGGACGCCCTGCTCCAGGAGAACAGTGTGACCCGCGCGGCGGAGCGCCTGGGCACCTCGCCCGCGGCAGTCAGCCGTACTCTGGCCCGGCTCCGCCGTACCGTCGGCGATCCGCTACTGGTCCGGGCCGGCCAGGGGCTGGTCCCGACCCCGCGCGCCGTCGAACTCCGGGAGGAGGTAGGCGCGTTGCTGCGCGACTGCGACAATGTCCTGCGGCCCGGTCCCGGTTTCGATGCCGTGCATCTCCGGCGCACCTTCACCGTGCAGGCGGCCGACCTGCTGCTGGTGGGACTCGCCGGGAGCCTGACCGAGCGGATCCACGCGGAGGCCCCGCAGGTGGACGTCGTCTTCCTGCCGGAGGCGTTGGAGGGCGGCCCCGGGCTGCGGCAGGGCTGGGTGGACGTCGAACTGGGCGTCCTGGGACACCTGGACCCGGAGATCCGGACCCGGCAGCTCACGCGGACGCCGCTGGTCGGTATCGCCCGCAGTGGACATCCCCTCTTCGACGGGCCGATCGACGCCCGCCGTTTCGCCGCGGCCGACCACATCGGCATCTCCCGACTCGGCAAGCGCCTCGGGCCCATCGACAGCGCGCTCGCGGAACTCGGGCTGCAACGCCGGACCGCGGTAGTGGTGCCCAGCCACACGAGCGCGATGATGCTCGCCCGGGACACCGACCTCGTCGCGCTCAGCCTGGCCGACTGGCTCCCCGACACGGTCACCGCCATGGGCCTGCGGACGTTGCCCATCCCCCTCGACCTGGAACCCCTGGACCTCGGGATGGCCTGGCACCCCCGCAACTCGACCGATCCGGCGCACCGCTGGTTCCGCGAACACCTGGCGGCCGTCGTCCTGGCCCCGGCGGGACCAGGGGCGGCAGCCTCCCGCACCGCCAACTGATGTCATCCTGCCGCACACAGCGGTGCGGGCCCGCTCGGAGCTCACCCAGCCACGTACGGGGAGGCCTGGCCGGCCTGCGCGACTGAGCCGTTTTCCTGGGGGCTGCGCCCGGAGCCGACGAGTCCGTAGGCCCGGGCGAGTGAGCCGATCGTGTCGGCCATGGCCCGGCGTAGTTCGGCCGGCGCGACGACCACCACGTCCGCACCGAGCCGGAGCAGTTCACCGCACGCGTGCGCGGTGCTCTCGGTCGGTACGACCGCCTCGACCCATCCATCCGCGCCGACGACGGTCGCGGTGGCGTCGACCGCCCGCACCACCTCCGGTGCGACGTTGACGGGCAGGCGCCGGCGCCCCCGCGGGGACAGGCGGATGGTGGCCGTGCCGGTGTAGCGGCGTACCTGGAACTCCGCGAGGTAGGAGGACCAGTACGCACCCAGCTCGAAGTTCCGCGGCGGTCGAACCGCTCCTCGCTCAGCACCGCGTCGAGAACCTGAGCGACCCGGTAGGTCGCCGTCCCGCTCTCCGCAGCGGCTACGACGTACCAGGTACCGGACTTGAGTACCAGGCCGTAGGGGTGAAGGCGGCGCGACACCTCCTGCGGCGCGCGCCAGCGCCGGTAGCGCACGTCGACGACCCGCTGCGTGAGCACCGCTTCGACGAACAGGGGCAGATGCGGCGTCTGCTCGGGCTCCCGGTACCAGCCCGGAGCGTCCAGGTGAAACACCGCCGCGGTCCGCGCGGCCTCCTCCCTCAGCCGTGCCGGCAGCGCGGCCAGCAGCTTCAGCCGCGCCGCCGTCACCTCCGCCGCGAGCCCCAGGTCGGCGGCCGCGCCCGGCAGGCCGGCGAGGAGCAGTGCCCGCGCCTCGCCCTCGCTCATCCCGGTCAGGCGGGTGCGATACCCGTCGAGCAACCGGTAGCCGCCTCCACGGCCCGGCTCCGCATACACCGGTACCCCGGCGGTCTGCAGCCGCTCCACGTCCCGGTAGGCCGTCCGAACGGACACACCCAACTCCCCGGCGATCTCCCGCGCGGACACGCGCCCCCGGGCTTGTATCAACAGCAGGACCGACAGCAGACGACCGGTGGACATGGGCTCATTCTCCCCGGAAACCCTGACAGCACCTGGCACAGCTCGGGCATACCGTCAGTCCGCACCGCCAGGACAGGTAGAACAGAACGGGAGCTTGCCGTGCCACCGACCGACCCCGCCCGCCACCTCGCCGTGATCGAACTCCGCCAGTACACATTGCGTCCCGGCCGGCGCGACGACCTCATCGAACTCTTCGACCGGGAGCTGGTCGAAACCCAAGAGGAAGCCGGGACGGCCGTCCTCGGCCAGTTCCGCGACCTGGACCACCCGGACCGCTTCGTCTGGCTGCGCGGATTCCCGGACATGGCGGTGCGGCACGACGCGCTGACGGCCTTCTACGGCGGCCCCGTCTGGGCGCGGCACGGTCCCCAGGCCAACGCCACCATGACCGACTCGGACGACGTCCTCCTCCTGCGCCCCCTGACGGACGACACCGGGTTCCCCGCCTCCCCGTCCGCACGGCCCCGCCCCGGCACTCCGGCTCCCGACCGGTTCGTGTCCGCCACCGTGTGGTCCTTCCCCCCTGGACGGACCGACGGGATCGCACTCATCAAGAATCTGCTCCCCCTGCTGCGCAGCACAGGAGCTGCGCCTCTCGCCGCACTCGTCACCGAGGCGGCGCCCAACACGTTCCCCCGGCTGCCGGTCCGTAGCGGGGAAAACGCAGCCGTGGTCATCACCTCCTATCCCAACGAAAGTGCCCACCGCCGGCATCTCAGCGCCGTACACGCACACCCCGTAGCCCGGGACGAGATCCTGCCCGCCGTAGAGCGAGAACAGACGGCGGCTCCCCGAACCCTGCGCCTGGCGCCCACAGCGCGCTCGCTCATCTCCTGACGGCATTTGGTGGGCCCACCGCGGACGATGGGGGGACCGGCGACGGTGGCGAAGGTGAAGAAGCCGTCTCGGCGTGCCACAAGATCAGATAGCGTGCGTGGCTGTGGGTGAGCTGATAGTGATCAGGCACGGCCAGACCGAGTGGAGCCTGTCGGGCCGGCATGCTGGACGGACCGACGTTGCTCTGACCGAAGCGGGCGAAGCCGCGGCCGGTGCTCTTGCTCCGAGGCTGGCCCAGCGCCGTCTGGTTGCCGTGTTCAGCAGCCCGCTGAGCCGCGCCATGCGGACGGCCGAGCTCGCCGGCCTGACCGGCGTCAAGCCCGATCCCGACCTGTTGGAGTGGGACTACGGCGGCTACGAAGGCCTGACCGCCGAGCAGATCCGTGAGGCGAGGCCGGGCTGGGACCTGTGGCGCGACGGTGTCATTCCCGGTGACGCTGACCTTCCCGGCGAGGCGCTCGCGCAGGTGGCCGCACGTACGGACGCGGTGCTGGACCGCATCCGCCCGCTGCTGAGCGAGGGCGATGTCGCCGTGGTTGCGCACGGCCACCTGGCGCGCGTGCTCACCGTGCGCTGGCTCGGCCTCGACGCGTCCGCGAGCCGACTGCTCGGCCACCCGCATCCGGGCACCCTCAGCTTCCTGGCCACCGAGGACGGGCAACCCGTCATCTCCGCCTGGAACGTCCCGTAGGGCAAGGCTTCTGCGTCACATCTGACGTGAGAGGCGCCGGAAGCAGATGGGTGCCGCGGCGATGCCGGCGAAGGCGAGGAAGTGCTCAGCCTTGCGTTCGTAGCGGCGGTGAAGTCTGCGGCATCGGGCGAGCCAGGAGACGGGGCGTTCGATGGTCCAGCGATGGCGCCCCGACCGGTGGGCGACGCCCCGCCGGGCGATGCGCGGGGTGAAGCCCAAGAAGCCGGGCAAGCACCACAAGCCCAGCAAGCAGCACAAGCCGAACAAGCCCGGCCATCACCGGCCGGTCGCCGCCACCTGAGGCCCGGGCCCGCAGAAGTAGGCGGTCCATACCCCGCATGTGATCAGTATGTCGTGATCGTGTCACGATCCCGTGGGCGCGCCCGGATGGGCGCAACCAGGCGAGATAAAGACGATATTAAGGTGACGTGTGCCTGCCAAGGTGCCTACCTGCTCGTCACTCTTTGCAACGGGATTGAATCGTGAAGCTTCGTCATGTCCGCGCAATAGCCGTCTTCGGTGTCGCCGCCGTCGCACTCACGGGAGCCCGCGGCTCCCACGGAGCCAGCTGTGGCGGCAGCCACGGCTCCAGCTCCTCGCACTCCAGCACCTCGGGCAGCACCAGCAGCGGTACCACCGGCGGCAGCGACAGCACCAGCAGCAGCGGCAGCTCGTCCGGCACCTCCTCCGTTACGGGCGGTTCGAGCAGCGCCAACAAGGCCGATCGTGACATCAAGATTGACAAGTGCCGCCTGGACGACTCGGGCAAGAACCTCGTCGCCCGCCTGACCGTCACCAACAGCGGCTCGTTGAGCTACACCTACAACATCACCATGAAGTTCGAAGGCGCGCCCGGGTCGAGCGCCGTCGCCGCCACGGCCAGGGTCGCCAACCTGACGGTCAAGGCCGGTGCATCCCAGCAGGCCGAGGCCACAACGCCGTACACCGGCAAGGGCGACGGAAGCGAGTACAAGGAGTGCGTCGTCTCCAGCGCCTCCAAGAGCGTCTCCTGACACACCGTCCTCCGGCCGGGCCGGGCCGGGCCGGGCGGCGCGCTGAGACAGCCCCGCCTGCCGGCCCGACCGCGACCCTCCTGCCCGCGCCACCCACTTCGGCGCCGCGGAGGCGCCCGGCGTAGGGGGGCACCGGACAGGCCCCAAGTCGGCGGAGCGGGCCACGTCGCCCTGCCCGCGGTGGCGGATTCGGCAGGAGGTCCCCGGCGGTGTGGCACCAGGCACGCACGCCGCCGTGCCTGGTCAGGCTCCCAGCGAGGCGTACGCGGCCTGGATGACGGCGAACGCGCGGTTGTCGACGCCGGACTTCCACAGGTTCGGGACGTAGGCGACGCTCATCCGGGTATCGAGGTCCGCGAGGACGAAGGAGCCGCCGTTGCCTCCCCAGTACGCGAGGCGGTGCCCCTGGACGGCGGGTCCGAACATGCCCGTGGCGAGGTCGTTGTTGAGGCAGTAGCCGTTGCCCCAGGTGAAGGCAAGGGACATCGCCACGTCCATGCCGGCAAAGGGCTTGTCCAGCACCCGCCGACAGCCGTCCTCCGACAGCAGACGCACCCCGTTGACCTCGCCGCCGCAGGCCATCACGGACTGAATGAGCGCGCCTGCTCGGGCGTTGCCGTGCCCGTTGCCGCCCCCGACCTCGGCGCGGCGCCACCACGTGTTGTGGGTGATGTCGGGAGTGATGTACGGGTAGCGGGTGATCCTGATGCCGACGGGCGACACCCCCTCGGTCGGTGCCGCCTCGTTCAGCGCCGGGACGGGGGTGCCCGGCGTCAGCAGCGAGACGCGGTCGTCGCATTCGGGCCCGGTGCCGATGTGGAAGTCGGCGTCGGGGCCCAGTGGGGTGCACACTTCCCGGGCGAGGAACTGGCCCAGGGTGAGGCCGGTGACGCGCTGGGTGAGCATGTTGACCATGTGACCGGTGGTGAAGCAGTGGTAGGCGAGCACGGTGCCGGGTGTCCACCACGGTGCCTGGCGGGCCAGCAGGTCAGTCGACTTCTGCAGGTCACACAGGTCCTGCGGTGTGATCTCCTCGGTCCAGGCGGGCAGGCCAGAGGTGTGCTGGAGCACGTGCCTGACCGTGACGCCGGCCTTGCCGTTCTGGGCGAACTCCGGCCAATAGCGGGCGACCGGAGCATCGAGATCGAGCAGGCCGCGGTCGATGAGGATGAGTGCGCAGAGCCCCGTCATCGTCTTGGTGAACGAGTAGACGTTCGTAATGGTGTCGCGTTCCCAGGGCCGGCTGCGGGCGGCGTCGGCGTAGCCGCCCCAGACGTCCACCACAGGCTTGCCGTCGATGAAGACGGCGACCGACGCGCCGAGGTCGTCTCCCCTGGCGAGGGAGGCGGCGAGGACGTCGCGGACCGCACTGAACTCTTCCCTGTAGGTGCCGTGGATCTCAGCCATGGGCGGGAAGGCCTTCCTTCTCAGTCGAATGGAAGCAGGGCGCGTCCAGGAGCCGAGCCCACTGCTGCGCTACGCGGCCGTCGACTGCCCGAGCACCACTCTCGCCTACGCTCCGGCCGAACAGCCGGAGCAGCGCACAGCCACAGAGAGCAGTCCTCGGCATGCTCACCGCGGAGCGGGGCGTTCCGGGCGTCCACTGCGGCCTGGCCACCGCCGAGATGGGAGGCCTTCGGGCCGGGCACGCCGGGGCTGGGAGCCGCGCGTTGACGTGTGGGCCCGGCTGCTGAGCGCGTCAGGTGCGCACCGGCGCCGACCGCCCGCTTCCGCGGCCCGGACACCAACCTCGCCCGATGCCGTTCGTGCCACAACGGACCCAACTCGGCAACGAGATCGACGATCACCGGACCGACGTCTCACTGCCGACCACGCGGGAGCTCGTTAGTATCCCGTTCGCGACACGAGCATGATCCGTTCATTTTCTTTCATGCTTCCCTTCCACCGGAAAGATTCCTGCATGATACGCCGCAAAGGCGGACTTTCTCGCCTGGCCTCGCTCCTGATCGGTGCCGGACTGGCCGCCTCGCTGGTCACCGCGCCCGCCGGGGACGACCCCACCGCGCACGCCCCGGCCCCGGCCCCCGCGCCCGCCGCCTACGCCGCCACTCCCGCTGTCTCCCCGTTCGTCCAGAGCGGCCCGCGCAACATCATCACGCGGGTGCAGGACACATACATCACCAACGTGAACAACGCGGACCACTCCACGGGACAGCTCCTGCACGTCGGCACGCCGGACAACGGCACGACCAAGTACCGCAGCTTCTTGAAGTTCGACGTTTCCAAGCTGCGCGGCGCCGACATCAAGAGCGCGAGCCTGCGACTGTACAACTCCCACACCGGCTCCTGTGACGGCTGGTGGATGTACGCCGACCCGGTCGCCGCCGCCTGGGGCCAGTCCACGATCACCTGGGCCAACCAGCCGGCGCTCAGCGCTGGTTACCAGACCAGCGCGAACTTCGGCATCGGGAATCCCACCTGCCCGGACCAGCCGGTGGACTCCGACCCGGACACCTCGAACGGGATCAAGCGGCTCGACGTGACCGCCATGGTCAAGGCATGGACGCAAGGGACACTGGCCAACAACGGCCTGCGCCTGTCGGCCGGCGAGTCGGGCAGTGTGGCGTACAAGGAGTTCTGCTCCATGAACCCCGACACCACCGACACCGCCTGCCACCTGGCGTACTACACACCAACGCTGGAAGTCGAGTTCAACCCCGGCGCGCCTGCCATCGGCGCGGCCGACGAGTACGCCGTGAACTACGGCGGCTACCCGGCCACGAGCTCGGCGCTGGAGTTCTACGACTCCGCCAACCCCTCCCTGTGGCCGGCGACCGGCCCTTACCAGCGGTGGGTCCCTGACGCGTACCACTCCTTCAAGGACCCCTACGGCGACCTGCTGCGGGCCCCGTTCGCGGGCGGGACGGAGCACCGGCTGCGCCCCGCGGGCGCGTACGCGGCGTCCGGACGCAGCGGTCAGCAGGTCCTGGTCGTCGGGGACGGGCAGAGCGGCCTCGTCGCCGTCGTCCCGTACCCGGCGCTGTCGGGGGCGCGCTTCACGATCAACGTCGGCGTCAACAGCGTCACCAACCTGCACGGCGTGGAGCTCCTGCCGGACGGCAACGTGGCCGTGGCCCTGGCCAAGACCGGCCAGGTGAAGGTCTACACCAAGGCCCAGGGCGCTATCGGCAACGCGCCGAGCGCCTACGCCACCGCCGCGGACAGTGCGACGCTGGAGGACGCCCACAGCCTGCTGTACGACCCGGACACCGCGTCGCTGTGGGCCATCGGGAAGACAGAGCTCGTCCGCTACCCCTACACGAGCGGCACCGGGAAGCTCGGAACCCCTGACTCGTTCCCCCTGCCGCTGAACGCCAACGGATTCTCCCCGGCCTTTGGTCACGACATCGAGCCCGTCTACGGCAACCCCGACCGCATGTGGGTGTCGTCCAACGCGGGGATCGTCCAGTTCTCCAAGTCCGGGGCCACGCCCTGCTACAACCCGTCCCGGTGGCCGACGTCCGCGACGGCCTCCGACGGAAGGACCAACCGCTGGTGCACGAACTACACCAACGAATCGCTGGTCAACAAGGGTGGCATGGCCAAGAGTGTGGGCAACGACCCGGTCTCCGGCCGCGTGATCACGACCTGCGCGGGAGATCCCGCCGCCTGCCACGCGCCCGTCGCGGGCGCCGACGCCTGGACGACGCCGGCGATCACCTTCGTCGACTCCAACGGAACCGATGATCCGAGCCGCCATGAGGAGTTCTGGCGCGAGACCAACGCCCAGTACTACCGGGCACGCTGGATGGTGCCCAGCTACAACTGACACCGAGCCGCCGCCCGTCCTCCCCGGGGGGACGGGCGGCGCCGCCGGCGGAGCGCGGTGCTGGGCGGACAAGGACCCCCAGGGCGCCGCCGGCACCGGTCGCCCAAGGCGACGGGACTCGCCAAAGGCCTCCGTAGGCGAGACCCGCTCCGCGTTCTGCGGGGCCTTTCGGGCCCCTTCCCGGGGGCTTCGGCGCGCCCGGTCGCTCAGCGGCTGAAGGCTCTTCGGTACGCGCCGGGCGTCGTGCCCAACGTCGCTCGGAAGCGGCGCCGCAGGTTGACGGCGCAGGACAGGCCGACCCGGATCGCGATGGCCTCGACCGGCAGTTGCGTCTGCTCCAGCAGAACCCGAGCAGCGCCAAGGCGCTGGGTGAGCAGCCACTTGCCGGGGCTGTGCCCGAGCTGTTCGGCGAAACGCCGGGCCAGGGTGCGGCTGGACACCCCCGCCTGCTCGGCGAGGCGTTCCACGGTCAGTTCGGTGTCGAGCCGGGACAGGGCCCACTCGAGCAGCGGCGCGAGCGATTCCTCCGTCCTGGGCACAGGCTGGGCGGCGTACTGCAGCTGACCGCCTTCCCGGTGCGGCGGCAGCACCATGCTCCGGGCGACCTGGGCCGCGTAGGCGGCTCCGTGGTCGCGGCGGACCAGGTGCAGGGCCAGGTCGATGCAGGCTCCGGACCCGGCACTGGTGGCCACGTCGCCATGGTCGACGTACAGCACGTCCGCGTCGACCTCCACCCGCGGAAACGCGGCGGCGAACTCCTCCGCGCGCCGCCAGTGCGTTGTCGCCCGGCGTCCGTCCAGCAATCCGGCCTGTGCCAGCACGAACGCCCCCGTACAGATGGACACCACCCGGGCCCCGCGCCGGTGCGCCGCGCCCAGGGCGCTCAGGCCTTTCTGCCGACCAAGCCCTCCTGAGGGCGGGCAAGGGACTCGAAGGCGCCGTCGGCGTCGCAACGGCCCCCGGCCGGAGACGGGGGAGCGGTCATCCCGATAATGCGGAACGTGATCAACTCTTCCCGCCGCACGCTGCTCGCAGCTCTCACCGCCTCGGCCGCCGCCCAGCTCACCGGGCTGACCGTCTCCCCGGCCGCCGCGGCCACCACCTCACCCACCATCGGCACGCCCGAGAGCCCGGTCATGCCGGAGGCCCCGTCCTCCGGCATGACCGGCCCGCGCTCATCCATGACCCTGACCGGCCCCCCGCACGACATAGCCGCCCTCACCCGTTCCTCCGTCGGCGCGCTGACCACGACCGTGCTGCCCGGCACCCCCGTCCGGACGGAGGTCAGATGCGACGGCCAGCCGCTGGCCGTGCTGACCAAGGGCGCCCGGACGGTGCTGATGACCGGACCGGAGCGGACGTTCACGGAGAACAAGCGGCCTGTCAACGACCGCTTCGAGCGCACCCTGGCGACCTCGGGCAGCTGGGGCTCCTCGCCGGAGGGCGGCAGCTGGTCGGTGTTCGGCGGCCCCAACACGGGCACCACCGAGGATCCCCTCTACGCGGAATTCACCCTGCAGCAGCGCGGCGTGGCCCAAGCGGCACTCAGCGACACCAAAACCGGTCGGTACGCGACCCTGCGCGACGACGAGATCACCGACGTCGACGTCGAGGCGGTCGCCCGGTTCAACCAGGTCCCCACGGGCACCAACGGCTGCTCCTTCGCGCTGGTCTTCGCCTACCGCGGCAAGGACGGCAGCGACCCCAGCACCCACTACCGGGCCCGCCTGTCCTTCACCACCAAGGGTGAAGTCGACCTGCGCGCCGAGAAGGTCCTCGGTGGGGATGCCACCGTCCTCAAGACAGTCGGCCCGCTCGACACCGGCGTGGCGGCCAACACCGACTGGACGATCCGCGTCCGCCGCGAGGGCGCCCACGTCCGGATCAAGGCATGGCCCACGGCGTCCAAGGAGCCGGACGGATGGACCACGGAGTTCATCGACGCCGACCCGCCCTATGCCAAGGGCCGGGTCGGCGTGCGTGGCTACGCCGCGAACGGCTGCACGAACGCCGGTCTCGTGATGAGCGTGAGCCGCTTCGAGGTCAAGGAGGCCACCTGGGAGAAGCCGCCGTCCGTCACCCACCGCCACTGGGTCCGCCTTCTCGACACGCCGTACGACGGCACCTGGACGCCTGCCGTGCAAGCTGCCGTACGCGGCTGGGCCGGATCGCTCGCCCCGGACGCCCTCGCGTACGCGGCGATGTTCCTGCCCGGTGCGCCGCAGGTGACGAGCGGCCGGAAGGAGCCGGTCGGCGCGCGGGTGCTCGGCGCCGCCGCATACGGCAAGAAGGACGCGCAGGGGCTGCGCCCGGTCGGCGCGGACTTCCACGACTACATGGCGCGCGACTGGCCCTTCCCCGAGAAGGTGGTAGAGAAGGAGGAGGGTCAGGCCGGGAGCCTCGACTGCTCCGGGTACGTGCGGATGGTCTACGGCTACCACATGGGCGTCCCGATGTGCGCGGAGGTGGATACCACGAAGCAGGCGTTGCCCCGCAAGTCGGGTGCCATGGTCGACTACGCTCCGGGGGCGCGGGTCGTGGACAAGCCGGACGACGGCAAGGCGCTTGCGACGAACGCCGCCATCCAGCCCGGGGACCTGGTCCTGTTCGACGCGAGTCCCCCGGAGCCTGACGACGAGTACCTCGTGGACCACGTCGGCATCTACCTCGGCCTGGACGCCGACGGTCTGCGCCGGTTCCTCTCCAGCCGCAAGAGCTGCAACGGTCCCACGATGGCCGACCTCTCGGGTGCCTCATCGCTCGACGGCACCGGCACGTACGCCCTCGGTCTGCGGACAGTGCGCCGCCTCTGACCGGTGCCGATGCCGGCGCCGGGACGCATGTCGCGGTGGTCGAACAAGGCCCTGTGGGTTGGGGCTGCCCGATCGGGACATTCCACAGGGCCGTCGACCAGCTTGGCCGAGACGCTGTTGAACCCCCGCCAGACTGCCGGGCAGCCGCACACACCGCCCGTACAGCAGAACCCCGTTGCCTGCTGTCGAGCCCCGTGAGAGCATCAAGGCTCGACGGTCCGGCTCCTTTCGTTTGCGCTGCGCAGCGCAGAAAGATGGAGGAGTGCGGGCCGTTGCCGTGTCCACGATTCGAGTAATCCATCAAGATCTGCGAATTGACAGGTATCGTCCGATGCGCACAACAGAGCTTGCAGAAGCCTGCATCGAAGAAGCGAGCAACATCTTGGTTGCGCCTTCGATGTTGCAAGACAATGACTTGATCAGGGACTTCTTCGGGTCCGTCCTCACGCCGGAGGACCTCGCTTCTGGGTCGCCCGCCCTCGCGCGGAAGACTGTTTACCTGTGTGGCGACATATCCGCGATCAGCAGCCGCCAACTGCATGCGGCTGCCCGGGTGTTCATTGTTCGGGAGCTGTCGCACGGCTACCACGAGGACGTCGACGAGCCCTGGGCCCTCGTCGACCTCGGCCGAGTTCCCATCCGCGTACACGGCGTCGGCGTGTACTACCGCCGCTTCTTCGGACTCGGCGACGATCACTTCGGGCGGATCAGTGCGGAGCACGCGTTCCAGTCCCTGACGGAGTCCACCAAACCTGGAACAGCGCGTCGCAGCGGAATCTACCTGACGCCCGTCACGCGAAACGGTGACGAACTGCATTTCCGCCTGCTCCGGTGCTCCACGAACCTCTCGGGGCCGACCGAGAGCTTTCGCCCGGCCGACACGCGCATCGTCGAGACTCTGAACCGCGAGGCCACCGCCGTCTTCCGGAACCAGGCACCGCTGAATCACGTCCTCGCTCAGATCTACCACAACACCCTTGCCACGGCTGAGCGCAAGCAGTCCAAGGCCAGGATCTCGGCCCATGCCGACAAGACCAAGGACATGCCCGTCAACGGCATCATGGCCTTCTGCACCTTCTATGACCGGCTCGACAAGCTGCAGCCCTTGGCCGAAGACGCCTTCGACTACGGTGTGAAGGGTGCCAGCGGGCTGACCCAACTCCACTTTCGTCTCAAGGAGCCGACCGGAGAAGGCGACGGGGTCGCGCTCCCTCCGCAGTTCACCCTGACTCTCTATCCCGGCTCCGTGTTCTTCATGCCGCTGTCCACCAACCGCCTGTATACGCACGAAATCCGGCCCTCACCGTTGGACCCCGAGTTGCTCCCGACCCGCCTGGGATACGTGGTGCGCTGCTCGAGCGCCGAAGCCGTTCACAAGAACGGCGGCACGTTCCTCAAAGTGGCCGGAGATTTGGTGAAGCTGGGGCCACCCACACCGGCCGGCATGAACGAGCTGCGCAGGCTGTACGCCGAGGAGAACAGGACCTCGTCCTTCATCGATTACGGCGACGGATTTCTCTTCAGCATGAACACGGGAGACTATATTGCCCCCCGAGTCTAGGATCTCGGATGGGATCCTCTCGTACGATTTGCCCACCGATGAGAATCTTTTTGCGGAGCTGTTCGCGTCGGTTCGTTGGGAAGACGTAGGAAAAGGCCGGCGAGGCGCCACGCTTACCAAGGTCGACGAGGCGGGTGGTGTGGCTCTCGTACGTACTACCACTCGATACGGCAGCCCGCCCCAGCGTTTCCGGGCGGTGCACGAGCGGCTGGCACAACAGATCCAAGAACGTGCAGCGATCCCGGTCGGCTTCAACAACGCTCTCATCGAGAGCTACACGAACGCCTACACAACCATGGGCAGCCATTCCGACCAAGCTCTCGATCTGGCCAACGAATCGTTCATCGCCCTCTTCTCCTGTTACCAGCACCCCGACGCGATCCAGCGGAGGAAGCTGATCTTCGAATCGAAGGAGCCCGGTGGCGACAGATTCGAAATCCCCCTCGCCCACAACAGCATCGTGGCGTTTTCTGTCGCCTCGAATCGGCAACTCAGGCATAAAATCGTATTGGACATCTCCGTTCAGGCGGAGGACAACCAATGGTTGGGTGTGACGTTTCGAACGTCAAAGACTTTGGTTCGGTTTCGCGACGGACATGCATACCTCCCGCAAGGTGCGCGCCTCATGTCGGCCGACGATGAGCAGAGGCGCGAGTACTACCAACTACGGCGCCGTGAGAACCAAGAATCGGACTTCATCTACCCCCTGCTGACGTACACCATCAGTGAGAGCGATCTGATGCTGCCCGTCTGACCGGCGAGTCCGCTGGTGGCGCCTACGCACACGGTGGCGGTGCGCCGGTGGTGCGGGTACCACGGATCGCCAGGCCGGTGGGGGTGTCGTTGATGGCGACGATCTCGTACACCCACCCGTGATCGTCCTTGCATCCGAAGCGGCAGTGCTGGGGGGCAGCGTTCCCGGCGCACCGGAGGCGTCCAGGTCGCCCTTGAGGACCCAGCCGGTCGTAGGTGCAGTACCAGCCTGGGGTCGACCCGGGCGAGCCGGGCCGGGGCACGGCCGGGTTGACGGTCTTGACTTTTGACGGGGGCTCGGCCGGGGAGTTCGGGGCCTTGGCGACCCGGCTGACCGCGCCCGGCGCGGGCCCTCTCGCGGTGCGGGGCGAGGTCCGGGTGACCGGCCGGTTCCGGTCAGGGTCGGGCGGCCTGCATGTCACGCTGGATCCGGGGGCAGCGCGGCGTGGGGCAGAGGCAGGGACCAGAGGCGCACGGCGGTCACTGTGCTGCAGTCGGCCTGAGACCGCCTCTGACCGCGCCGCTGCGCCCCCGGACGGATGATGCGCGCCCGGCCACACTGCGGCACCGTCGGAGCGGTGCCCGTAGGACCCGCCCGCCGCGCCGGGCGTGCGGCACACCCCGGAAGGCCGGGTGACCCTGGAAGCGGGAGAGCCGTGAGGGGGGCTCAGGGGAAGGTGCTCAGACCGCCGGTGGAGCCGATGCCGGTGCAGGCCCCAGACACACTGCCGCGCCCCGGCGAGGTTCCGGACCCGCGCTCCGCAGCAGAAGGCAGACGGCTACCGCTGCCTCGCGTTCCTGACGTTGCGCGGGGTTCAGTCCTTGGCGACGTAGGCCATGTGGGTCACGTCACGGGACAGCGGCTCCAGGCTGATCGGGCGCTCAGAACCTCGCTGATCTCGTACGGCTGTATGGTTCGGTCCCTCCTTCTCAGCGCAGTTGCTCGGCCAGTCCGACGATGATGCCCTCCGGGCCGCGGAGGTAGCAGAGCAGATGGCTGTCCTCGAACCGGGCGATCTCGCCGACGAGTTCGCCGCCGTGAGGGCGCAGTCGGGCAACGGTGTCCACGATGTCGTCGACGGCGAACATGACGCGGTGCATGCCCAGAACGTTGTGCGGCCGGTTGCGCGGCCCGCCGCTGATCACCGCGGGGCTGCGGTACTTCGCCAGCTCGATCCGGCTGTGACCGTCCGGGGTCCGGAGCATCGCGATGTCACAGCGGACGCCGTCGAGTCCGGTGCACTGGTCGGCGAAGAGGCCCTCCACCTCCGCCCTGCCCTCCAGCTCCATACCGAGTTCCACGAAGAACGCGATGGCGGCATCCATGTCCTCGACGACGATGCCGACGTTGTCCATCCGCTGAACCGCCATGCTGCTTTCTCCTTCTTCCTCGCGCGGCCGGTGGTGGCCCCTGGTGTCCCTGGGACGGGGCCAGTGGCACGTTCCCGAGATCCGCAGACCGCCGAACTCCGAAAGATCTGGTACGCGCCTCAGCGCCGCTACAGCAGACCCGCGAGCCACGCGCCACCGCCGAGGGTGAGTGCGGCGCAGGTGGCCGCTCTCACGAACACGATCAGCCGCAGCGTGCCGTCCCCGCTTTCAATGCCTACTCGACGATTCGCAGCTGCGCGCCAGATCATGCGCCTCCCCAATTGATTCACCGTACCGGCTCACCCTCGGCGGGTGGAGTTTCCCGTAACGCTTGCCCTCGCGCACCACACGTCTGCCGGGGAACAAGCTCCGGTAGGCCACCGTCCGGCCGAACCTCGTCGCCGATTTACGCGCTGACGCAGCGGTAGACCGCGGCCGGTACCGACACCCGGTGCGTTACCTGCGTATTCGGGCTGGCCTTACCCCCGGCGACATCGCGGCGGGGGACGGTCAGGGCAGCTGCCACGGCTGGAGCTTGTCCGGGTTGCGCACCGCCCAGATGCGCGTGATCCGCTCGTCCTCGGCGACCTCGAACGCGAACACCGTCTCGATCCGGCCCTCCGACTCGATCACCAGGCCCGGTAGCCCGTTGACGGTGCGCTCGAGGATCGTTCGGGGCGGCGCGAGCCGGGCGATCGTCAGATAGAGGTGGGCGATCTGCTCCGCGCCCTCGATCGGCAGCAGGTGGGCAATTGCGCGGCCACCACCGTCGCTGATCGCGGTGGCGCCCGGGTCGAGGAGTCCGAGCAGGGCCCCGATGTCCTGCGCCTCCCAGGCCGCCTTGAACCGCCGGACGACGCTCGCCTGCCGGGCCGCGTCCGGGCTCGCCTCCCCCCGCGCGGCGATACGACGGCGGGCCGAGGACGCCAGCTGACGGCACGCCGCCGGACTGCGGCCGATGATCTCGGCCACCTCGGCGAACGGGTAGCGGAAGATGTCGTGCAGCACGAACGCGACGCGCTCGGCCGGGGTCAACGACTCGAACACGACCAGGAACGCCATGGTCACCGACTCGTCGAGGGTGATCCGGTCGGCCGGGTCCCCGCCGGCGCCACCCGCCGCCCCGGCGATCCATTCGGCCGGGTCGGGCAGCGGCTCCGGGATCCACTCCCCGACGTAGGTCTCCCGCCGACTGCGCGCCGAGCCGAGCAGGTTCAGACAGATACGGCTGGCCACCGTCGTCAGCCAGGCGCCCGGGGACTCGACGGCCTCCTGCTGCGCCCGGGACATCGTGTACCAACGGGTGTAGGTCTCCTGGACGACGTCCTCCGCGTCGGCCAGGGACCCGAGCAGCCGGTAGGCGAGATTGAGGAGCTGTCGCCGCTCGCTCATGATCGTCCCCAGGCCCGGGTCGTATTGCTCGTCCGCCCGGCGCTGTGACTGTTCCCACGGGGTGGTCATACGCTCTCCGGCTCCTTCGTTCGCGGTCCCTCTCCATTACGACAAATCAGAGCGGCGGAATGTGAGGTCGGCGGGACGCCTCACATTCGGCGGGGCTGCGTTGTCGTAATGGCTGAAGAGGAACAACACCGGCCACAGGACAGGACGCCGAACATGAACGACTTCCAGGAGATCGCCGACCGAGTCGAGATCGAGGCGCTGCGCGGCGAGTTCACCGACGCGGCGATGATGCGCGACCGCGCCCGCCTCGCCGCGCTGTTCACCCTCGACGGCGTGCTGCGCATGCCCAACATCCCGGTCGAGTTCGTCGGCCGCGAGGAGATCCGGGCCGGAGGCGAACGCCTGCAGGCCCAGTGGGACTTCTTCGTGCAGAACAGCCACCCGGGCACGATCCGTCTCGACGGCGACACGGCCACGGGCCGTACCTACATGCAGGAGATCGCGCGGGTGCTCGACGGCCGTTCCGGCCTGAACTTCGCCATTTACCACGACAGCTACCGGCGGACGCCGGAGGGTTGGAAGTTCACCGAGCGCGTCTACGAGGTCAGGTACGTCGATACGACCCCGCTGCGGGGCTCCGCGCCCGGCCCCGCCGCTCAGTCGCACGGCCCTGGTGAGGCCCGGGAAGCCGGCCTGGCCGCGGAGGCCGCTGAGGCGGACGCATCGGCCACGGGTGCGGCCGACGACTTCGGCGCACCGGCGTCCGCCGAGCGGCTGGACCGGGCGGTCTCGGCGCTGCGGGCGAACGGCTTCACCGCCGAACTGCTCGACGACGCCGCGGCGGCCCGCGCCCGCGTCAAGGAACTGATACCGGAGGGCGCGGGCGTGTTCACCGGGGCCAGCGAGACGCTTCGGCTCTCCGGCATCGCGGGGGACATCGAGGAGGGCGACCGCTACCAGGCCATCCGGCCGCGCGTGCTGAAGATGGACCGCGCCACCGAGTTCGACCAGATCCGCCGGCTGGTGGCCACCCCGGACGTCTTCGTCGCCAGCGCCGCAGCCGTGACCGAGACCGGCTCGCTCGTCATCGCCTCGGGCAGCGGCAGCCAGCTGCCCGCCTGCGCCGGCGGCGCCGCAAAGGCGATCTGGATCGTCGGCGCGCAGAAGGTGGTGCCCGACCTGAGCACCGCACTGCGCCGGGTCGAGGAGCACGCCCTCCTGCTGGAAAACGCGCGCGCCCAAGCGGTCTACGGCCGGCCGAGCGCGGTCAACCGCCTGCTCGTCCTCAACGCCGAGCCACAGCCCGGGCGCGGCACTGTCCTGCTGCTGCGTGAAGCCATCGGATTCTGACATCCCGCGCGTCGGTGAGGCCGCGGCGGGGCGGACGGCGAATCGGGTCCGCGCGCATCGTCCAGGCTCTGGTCGTGTCGGCTCGTCCGCGCAGACATGGTCTTCGGCGGCCGTGAGCTCGGGTGAGCGGGCCGGTAGGCAGGTTCTTGAGCAGCTGCCGGTCGTCCTGGCGCAGCCGGTGGCCTCGCGGGGCGCAGGCGACCGGGCGATCGGCGGCGTGTTTGCGGCAGACCGACAGGTGGACCGCAGCGGCCGGATCCAGTCGTGCGGCCGCCATGACGCACCGTGATGGGCTCCGGCCACTTGCGGGGCTCCTTAGTCCCTCCTCAAGTCCGGGAACGCCGGCCCGACTCACTGCGCACCAGTGCTCCGTCGAGCCACCACGCGATGCGGACAAGAGTTCTGCGCGGTGACCGATCCGCGACGAGCCGAAGCCCAGATCACGGGCGCGGTGTCCTCAACGCCGACGATGGGCGTGCGAATATCGGGGCATGCTCTCAGGCGCACACGTGATCCTCTACTCCCACAATGCTGAGGCCGACCGGGCTTTCATCAGGGACGTCCTCGGCTTCGCCCACGTCGACGCGGGCCACGGCTGGCTGATCTTCAAGCTGCCGCCCGCCGAGGTCGCCGTGCACCCCACCGACGGCGCGCCGAAGCACGAGTTCTACCTGATGTGCGACGACCTCGACGCCGTACTAGCCCAGCTCGCAGAGCGCGGCGCGGAGCTCACCGGCGAGGTGACCGAGGAGCGGTGGGGACGCCTTACGGCCGTACGCCTCCCCAGTGGCAGTGAACTGCCCCTGTACCAGCCGCTGCACCCCATCGCGCACAGCCTCGCCTGAACCTCCAGCCTGCTGGCCGGCGCCGTGGCGCTCGGCCCCCTGCACCTTCCGCAGGCCGCTCCACCGGCGCCGGGCGCCGCGTCTCCGCGAGGGCGGTCCGCGCGGGAGAAGACGGACCAGGAGCGGTCAATGCCGTGCCGGGGGTCCCGGGGGCGGGCAGGGCTACACCGCCCCAGGCATCAGGAGATGGTGCTGTTGCCCAGGAGTGGGATGTCCGGGATGACTTTGACTGTCTGAGATTCGAGGCTATTGGTCAGCGCGTGGTTCGAGGTGTTCTCTGAGTGGCCCGTCTGGGCTTTTCCGTCCCTGGTGTTCAGGTTCTGGGACAACACGCCGAGCCCTTGAACGTTTTCTCCGACGAGGCCCGAAGGTCTGGGGTCGGTGATGGCGGGGCCGGCGAGCGCGAGCGTGGCGATACCGGCGACGGCTACGGCACCGAGTGCTCGGCTGAGGATCTTGGCCATGCTAAGGCAGCGAGGCCCGTGGCCGGGGAGACACGACAACCGCGCGCCGCGGTTCAGCAGCAGCCCCCACTCGTTGACGACCGTGAATGCCTCAGAGGCCCTTCCAAAGGGTTGTCCCGTAACTGCTGGTCGTCCCCGGCTGGGTTGTCAGCAGAAATCTGGCGGGACGTCCTTGTCCACGCAGTACTCTATGGCGTCGATCAGCTGGCGGACGTCCTCGATGCGTCGTTGGAGTATGGGGCAGCATGGCCGCGCACTGAGCGGCTGAGAGGTCGCCATCGTCGTCTGCGTGGTCAAGCAGCGGTGCCAGGGTCGTAGGGTTCTTCCACCCAGGGGCGTCGGGTGTGGCTCGCACACTGTGGCTTCCACCGACTGGCCGCCCGACGCCCCTCGACGACTCGGCTGCCAATTGGGAACGGCGAATGATCGCTCCGTGGGGAATCGCCAGCGAGGTCGTCTGTCGGGAGGCACCAGCACACCCCACCGCACGGAGGGCGCCATGGCCGCGAACTGGGCCGGCATCGACGCAGGCAAGACCGATCACCACTGCGTTGTGATCGACGAGAGTGGCCGTCGGCTGTTGTCGCGATGCGTCGCCAATGACGAGCCCGAGCTCCTCGAACTGCTCACCGACGTCATGGCCCTGGGCGACGAGGTGACCTGGGGAATCGACCTGGCGGACGGCGGAGCCGCCCTGGCCATCGCGGTTCTCCTCGCCAAAGCCGCCTGAACCCAGCACGGCCGGCTCACTCGCCGACTCCGCACCTCGCACATGTCGGCACAGTCATCGGCGGTCAGCGCCTGGGCCGGATGTCCATGGTCAGTCCGCGTGGCTGCAGGATGGTGCGTGTGCAGAACGTGGTGCGTGTGCCGGGAGTCTGGCGCAATTGGTAGCGCCCGGCGTGGGTTGCTGTGGCGATGACCACGGCGACCATGGCCACCAGTGGTCGGGCAGGAACTCCATCGGGCGGTCGTAGAAGCGAGGATCGCGATGGATGACAAACGGGCTGACCGCGACTCGGGTGCCTGGCCGCAGTGGGTAACCGGCGAGTTCTGTGGGCAGGTCGACGGTTCTTTCGAGGTACCACAGTGGTGGGTACAGCCGGAGTGTCTCCTTCACCACCGCTTCGGTGCTGGGCAGGCGCGGCAGGTCCGCGGGCGTCGGCAAGCGGTTGCCCAGTTCCCGGTCGATCTCGGCGTCGAGGCGCCGGCGCACCGGCTGGTGCCGGTCGAGGAGGAGGAAGAGCCATGCCAGAGCGGCGGCGGTGGTTTCGTGGGCTGCGAAGCTCAAGAGACAACGGGCCGTCGCCACCCGGTACGACAAGCTCGCCGTCCGCTACGAAGCGACCGTGCTGGTCACAGCCATCAACGAATGGCTGTGACCAGCACTTTCACAACAGGCCCTAGTGGACGCGACGCTGCAGTCCCTGACGTCGACGCCGTCGGCACCCGCTCCTTCCGGGGTACGGGGCGGCGCAGGCGGGGAGTACGTCCAAGTCGCAGAATGTCGACGTCACTTAGGAAGGCGTTCTTTCCATTCATGGTCGGACGTGTCAATGTGACTGGCGCCAAGATCGCCAAGCGTTCGGCTGGTTGCTTGGTGGTCGACGGCCGCGGCCCGCGTTCCCGCTGGCTGCGCTCCGTACCTGGCCTCGACAGGCCATCTGACAAGGAGCAACGATACCAATGCGATCTACTGTTCGCGCGGGCCGTCGCAGGCCCCGAGCTCCGCGCGTCCTGGCCAGACTTGTGGCCGTACTGGCTGCGGCGTTCATCACGCTCACCACTCTGAGCGCCCTCCCGGCCGCGGCGGCGGACCAGGAGATCTGCGGGCACTGGGTCCGCGGTGCAATCCTCGACAAGTACCTCAGCATGGGTGGCTGGAACTCGCCGCTGAAGTGCCCGACCACGGACGAGGTGCCCACGCCGGACGGCCGGGGCGCGTTCACGGTGTTCGAGGGAGGGTCGATCTACTGGTCGGCCGCCTCGGGCGCGCACCCCGTGTGGGGCGCGGTGCGTGACGCCTGGGCGCGCCAGGGCTGGGAGGGCGGCAAGTTCGGCTACCCGGTCGGCGACGAGTTACGGAATCCGGACGGCCAGGGCATCCGGCAGCAGTTCCAAGGCGGGACGTTCTACTGGCATCCCACGAAGACCGCGCGCGCGTACGGGGTGACCGGCCGGATCGGCCAGCTCTGGGCGCAGTGGGGATATGAGCACGGGGCCTTCGGCTATCCGACGTCCGACGAGTACGTCACCGACGCCATCGGCGGCTTCGGGTCCCAGCACACGGGTGTACGCCAGAACTACGAGAACACCAGGTTCATCGTCTGGAGCAGCGGCCACAGCGACGGCTACTACGTCTGCCGCGGCGAATGCGTCGGCTACGGCGCGATGACCAACAAGCTGTGGGTGGCGAAGACCGAGATCTACCACAGCCTGGCCTCCACCCCGGACCCGTACGCGGGCAAGCGCTCCGTCCATGTGACGCCGACCGAGGTCGGGTTCAGCCACGCGGACGACCACCTACAGGAGTTGTGGAACCAGGTGTGGTCGGTCATCCCGTCGCCCTCGCCCGCGTTCAGTGCGGACGAGCAGGACGTCGTCAGCAAACAGCTCTACTGCCACTCGGTCTTCGCGTTCCGCGATCCCACCAGCGGCGACCGCTTCGGCGGACCGACCTGGGACCTGGAGACCTGGCGCCCCAACTGGGCCTGGGACTCCGCCAAGTGGCTGCAGGCCAAGTGCAACCCGGGCTGGCCCGCGGAGGAGTGAGCCCGCGGCGACGATGACCTGAGCCCCTAGGAGGCCCGGCCCCCTGGCAGCCGCGGGTGGTGCTCACCACCGACGCGCCCGCCCAGGGGGCCGCGTCGTTCGCTTCCCCTCCCGGGAGGGGCGTCCCGTCCAAGCCGGGCACGGGCAAGGCCGGCTAACCCCTCGCGAAGGAGCCCGGTCCGTGTCCACCCCCGAACCTGCCGTGCCGCCCGAAGCCGATCCGTTCGCCGAAGCGGTGGTGGCGGCCTGGTCGGGTTCGTCCGCGGCGGCGCGGGCGCCGTTGAAGTGGGTGGCGAAGACGGCACGGTCCTGCGGCGTCGACGCCGGGGACGTCAGCCCGACCCAGCCGACCGGCGCGGGCCGGCCGGCCCGAACCGACTGCGGCACCGACGGCGGGGAGGGGTACGGCTGGCCGCTGATCAACCGGCTGGCCGACGCGGTGGAGGTCCGGCCGGTCCCGAGAGCGGCAAGACCGTCCACGTGCACCTGGCCGCCGGCCCCTGAGCAGGTGACGCGCCGGCACGTCGTCCTCAGACGCCCGGCGCAGGAAGCCCAACTGATGTGCCAGGAACGGGAACCAGAGTGATCGTGCCGACGTGAAGGTCGGTGACGGGGCTCAGCGTGCACGGACGGAAGCGGGGGGCCGTTCACGCACGGACGCGTGATCCCGGACACACACATGACGTGTGCCAGGGCAGAGCCCCACGGCTCGATCCTCAGGGGGGATCTTGACTACATCGCACCACACGTCACCGCAGCGCAGACGGCTGCGCGCCCTGGCCGCCGGGAGCGTTCTCGCCCTGGCCGCCGGCGCCCTGGCCGCCGCGCCGAGCGTCGCCGCGCCGAGCATGGGCGCGCCGAGCGTCGCCGCGCCGAGCTTGGCCGTGCCGAGCCCGGCCGTGCCGGCGCCGGGACCATCGGCCGTGACCGGAACGGCCGGAGGCCACGAGCTCCCGACCGTCGTCCTGCCGACCCCGGTCCCAGCCGAGGTGGCCGCTGCCGCCAAGCCGCGGCACGACGTCGACGGCGACGGCGTCAGCGACATGATCGTCATGGAGTACGACCAGGTCACGGCGGTCTACCTGTCGTCGATCAAGGCCTGGAGCGAGTACACGGTCATCAAGACCGATCCCGACCCCGAGGCCTCGTTCAAGGACCTGCTGCCGGTGGGCGACGTCGGCGGCACCACCCAGCCCGAACTCCTCTCGCTCACCTTCGACGGCGTGCTCACGCTCTACGAGGCGGGCGTGAAGAGCACCTCGGCGCCCTTGTGGTCGGGCCGCGGCTGGCAGATCTACAACCGGATCATCGCCACCGGCGATCTGACCGGCGACCGCCGCCCCGATCTGCTGGCCCGGGACCCCGCCGGTGACCTGTGGCTGTACACCGGAACCGGGACGGTCAGCAAGCCCTTCAACTCCCGGGTCAAGGTCGGCTCCGGCTGGGGGATCTACGACCAGGTCGTGGGCGCCAACGACGTCGACGGCGACGGCATCGGCGACGTCCTCACCCGTACCCTGGCCGGCGAGCTGTGGTTCCACAAGGGAGCCGGCAGCCCCACCGCCCCGCTCAAGCCCGGCGTCAAGGTCGGCACCGGCTGGAACAAGTACAACGTGATCACCGGCTCGGACGACGGCGACGGCGACGGCAAGAGCGACCTGCTCGCCCGCGACCACGACGGCGTGGAGTACTGGTTCAAGTCGATCGGTGGCGGCAAGTTCGCCGCACCCGCCTACTTCGGCAGCGGCTACGAACTCAACAAGTTCATCGTCGGCGCGGGCACCACATCGCTCTTCGGCAAGGGCCAGAACGTGATGACCCAGGCCGACAACGTCCTGGTCAAGTACCACGCCCTGGCCAACAGCGCCTACTACTCGCCGCCGTACGAGGTCGGCAAGGAGACGCCCGGTTCCCGCAACACCTACGCCACGGGCCTCAACAGCCACAACCACGCCAGCTACGTGCAGAACATCGGCACCGACCTCTACGTCCGCGGCGTGAAGGTCAGTACGTCGTGGAACTACACCATGATGGCCGGCCCCGGCGACCTCACCGGCGACGGGAAGGGCGACCTGGTCAGCCGTGACTCCGCCGGCGTCCTGTGGCTGCACCCCGGGGACGGCCTGCCGTACACGAAGTTCGGCACGCGCATCAAGGTCGGCACCGGCTGGAACGCCTACAACACCCTCGTCGGCGCGGGCGACTACTCCGGGGACGGGCGGCCCGACCTGCTCGCCCGGGACACCGCCGGCGGTCTCTTCCTCTACAAGGGCACCGGCACGGCCAGCGCGCCGTTCGCTCCCCGGGAGCAGGTCGGCAGCGGCTTCAACCAGTACGACACACTGTTCGTACCGGGTGACATCAACGGTGACAGCAAGGGCGACCTGATGGCCCGGCTCCCGAACGGCGACGTGTACACGTACACCTCGACGGGCAAGACAGGCGCCGCGACCTTCGCCCCCCGGGTGAAGTTCGGCACCGGGTGGAACATCTACAAGAACATGCTCTGACACCCGGCGGCCCCGGGCCGCTGAGAGCGACGGCGCGGGTCCGCCCGCCGGCCCCGGCCGGCGACCGGGCCCGCGCCCGACTCGGGCCGGCGCGTGAGCCGGCCGGGGGCCACCCCGGGACGGCGGGGAGAACCGTCTCCGCGACGCGGAGCAGGGCGGCATCGTCCAGCAGGCCGCCGTCGGTGAGCCAGACGCTCATTCGGCGAAGGCGTGAAGAACCTCGCCGAAATCACTGTCACCACCAGTGCAGAGGGACCGCAACCTCGACCTCATCACAGCCACCGACAAACACACCTTCTGGGTGGTCGACCTGGCCACGTGGGTGGACGCGACCGATCTCGAGTCGAGCCAGGCCCATGGCTCCGGACCAGCTTACGGGCAGCAGGACATGCGCGAAGATTTCGAGAAGGAATGGTAATGGCTGCGATTGTCTACTTTCGCAAGATTGTCGAGACGGCGGAATTCGCCGAATATGAATTCGGAGATGATCCCGATAATTTCGTGCGGAGAATGACCATGGACAAGGCGTCCTGCACCTCGGCGGTCGAGGACGGCCAGGTCGACTACACGTTCCTCAAGGCCTCCCGGAAGATCAACGCCGTGCATACCGAGCGCGGAGCGTGGCCGGACCGGGGGATGAGCGTGAGCTGACGGGGGCGGCGACTTGCGTCAGGCCGACGCGACGAAAGGAGCCGGCCGTGGGCCCGGGGGTGTCCCCGTCGGGCGGGGGCGCGATGGCAGGTATTCAGGCTTCGGTCAGCCAGCCTTCCTCAAGACCGCCCAGAACAAACCCGTTCTCGAAGCGCACCCTGTATCTGATCTGAGCGCCGACTCCGGCGTCGATCCCTCCGTGCTGGATGATCTGCTGACGGAGGTTGTCGAGCACGCCGGCCGTGAAGCCATCGAACTGGACGCCGCGTATTCGCCGTTCGAATTCCGCGAGCCCGTCCTGGGCCGCGCCCCCAGCTTCCTTTGCCGAGCCCGTGACGATGCCCTCCAAGCCCTCGGCCAGGCACAGCGGACCGGGGCAGCCGATCCTGGCCGCCGTGTCGTTTGCGGTGACCTGCACATCCCTGGTCAGCTTCACCTTGGCGCCGGTCTCGTACGGCATGGGTGTACCCCCTGGTTCGATCTTGGCCGTGACCATGGCAAGCGTAGTCGGGATGCCATGGAAGGAAGGGGTGTCCGGCAAGATCAGGAGCCCCGAGGCTTGCTGCCCTTCGTATCGGCCTCGGCCCGCAACTGCTCGAAGATCCGCTTCCAGGTCATGGCCCGGCTTCTCTCCTGCCGGCAGCAACGGCTCCAACCGCTCCCACTGGCCGTTCGTCAGATGACCACGACGCACGGGCAGCGATCGTCCATGACCTTGATCCACTTCAGGCCCTGGATCGTTTCGGGGCGAGGAACTTGACCAACGAGCCACCGTTTACCGGCTGCCGTCGCGCGACACGCGAGGAACCCTGTTCCTGCTTCTCGTCAACATTTCCCACAGCAGCCGCCCGCGGTCGTTCCGGAATCCGGCTACAAACGTTTCTCCATCCATCTGGCCTACATAGCGATCCGGGAGCAGGCGGAAGCCATCAGCACGGGCGAACCGTACGTCCTGCGTGTCATGGTGGCCTGACCGCGACCGCGCCGTACAGGCCGTTGTCCCGTCGGGTTCAGGCCTTCGCCGACCTCGGCCGGCGTGTGCGAGGGCAGGGGCAAGCTGGGCGTGGTTCATCGAAGAGCGCCCGCGATGCCGGCCGCGGCCGCCTTCTCGGCTCGGCCTTTGTCAGCGACATCAACTCCCGGCCCTTGGCCGCCGGACCAGAGCGGGCCCGCCTCCTCGCGGTCGGCTTCTTCTCCCCGCGCGACGCCTGGGGGCCGGCGGAGCCGGCCATGTCGCCGATGTCCTTCGGACTCCTGGCCCACTCCACGCTGCCGCGCACGGCCTCCATCAATTCGACGGCACCGGTCGGGGCCGCCGCCGGTTCGGCCTTCTCCACCGTCTCCCCGGCTGCCTTTGACTTCACCAGGGTCTCGACCTTCTCGCGGAAGGCCTCCGGGTCCTAGTCCATACCCAACTTCATCGTGCTGCCGCGCCGTTGGGTCGTCGATCGGACCCTGGCACGGATGATGCACGCTCGCCGACCCGCACGGGACTACGAAAGACTCGTCCAGCACTCCGAGCCCCTGATCACATGGGCCGTCATCACCCTGATGACCCCGGCGCCCGACCCGCGTCAGCCCCCTGGACGAGGAACACCGCCACCACCCGACGCGATACCAAAAGGTGGCGTTGACGGTCAGACCGATGCGGATCTGTGGTGCCGCGGTACCGGCCGGCCTCGGTCGGCCGGTACCGGTCCAGCGCGTCCACCAGGCCGCCGAACGAAGGTCAGAGTCTCAAGAACGCCAGCGGACGCGGAGGGAACCAGCCGCGCGGCCAGCGTCGACAGACCGGGCTCAGCCGGGGAGCGCCGGCCCGCGTTGTACAAGGCGACGGCGGCGTAGGTCGACAGGTGGCCGTCATAGCAGTTGACCTGGGAAGGAACCCCCAGGTACTGGGGGTGGTTCGGTTCTCGGTGAGCCACTGCACTGACGCGGGCTGCTGCGGGCCCTCGACGAGGGACGCAGCGGCGACGTCTTACACCGAAGGGGACAAGTCATCCTGCCAGGGTGACGCGCCGCCTGTCATGGTGCCTCCAGGATCTCGGGGATCGGGCTTATGCCCCTGCGGGGAGAAGGAGTTCGGCCGCGATGGACTCAGCCGGGCACGGTCCGGTCGCTGCCGATGCTTGCCGTCTGCCGGGCATGCGATGTCGGCTGCTGTCCGGGCGATGGAATGCATCCGCAGCGCCTGGCGGTCCCGCTGCCGTTGCGGCGATGGGGGGGCACGGCAGGGCGTGTGCCGGGACGACGACTTCGGGGTACGCCTCGAACTTGGCTTGCTCGGCGGCGTCGGGCTCGAGCCGCTGCACATTGTGCACGGTGTATTCGACGCGGCCGTGCGGGGCAGAACGGATCACACCAGTCACGTGGCCATGTGACTGGAGACGGCGGTGGTCACCGTACGTCGAGCCGGCCGTCTGCCGGTTCAGGCGTCGACGTCGATCATGGTCAGGCCGGGGTAGACGTTCTGCCAGAGGTAGCGGCGGCAGTGGAGGTGCCAGTACACAAAGGCCGTCATGTACCGCTCCAGGTACGGGCGCTGCTCGTCATCGGCCAGCCGCAGCACTCGCCGGTATGCCGCCAGGCCACTGTCGACGCTGCGGCGGTACGAAGCCAGGTAGGGGATGCCCTCCTGGACCGCGCGGCGATGGATCCGGCTGATCCGGAAGTCCTCGCCGTCCACCGCCTCCTTGTAGAAGGACAGCACGTCGTTGATGTCGTTGAGGTAGCTGACGCAGGAGCTCAGCGCGGCCGTCCAGAAGGCCCGGTGACGGTGGGCACTCAGACTCGAGTCGGCGAACTGCAGGCTGGTGAACCAGAACTGGGAGAAGCCGTTGAAGATCCTGACGAAGTCACTGTCGACCTCGTCGGACACGTCCGGATCGAACTCCGACTCCATCAGGACGCCGTTGATCGCGCTGTAGAGGAGCGTCCTGTAGGCGGCCAGGAAGGTCGGATCGCAGAAGCCCGCGACCTCACGGAACATGTAGTCGATGTACCGCTGGTTCGGTGCGGTCGCGACCTCGGGTGAGCCGGGCAACATGCCCGCCCGCAGGACGGCTTCGGCCTCGGCACTGTCCTTGGAGCACACATCGTCGAGGTTGGTGACGAACACCCAGATCCGGTCGACGGCGAACGCGAGCGCCGGGTCGGCGATGGGCACCATCAGGGCGCGCATCAGTGTGATGTTCCGGGTCGTGGCAGGGGGCACCACCACCCGGAAGGCCTCGAACTCGGCCGTCAGCAGGTCGGTGTGTGCCCGGGCCCGCGCGTGGTCGAACGACGGGTCGAATGACTTGGTAGCGGCGATCGCCTGCTCGACCAGGCCGGCGTCCAGCACGCTGGCGACCATCGAGCGATGGCGGGCTTCGGGAATCGCCTCCAGCCCACGCCGCACCGTACGACGCAACGTGTCGATACCGGGTGGCGGCCGATGCCTGAGCAGAGCAGGGCCCGTCGGGAGCATGCCGTGTCCTTCCGTGGAACCCGGGAGCCGTCCCCCGAGGCTGCCTCGGATACTCACACAGCGTACTCCCACGCCCCCACCTCGAAAGCACCGTTGACCCCACCGGGTGCACGGCGCCCCAACGGGTTGACGGCGAGGGCCGGCTCGGCCGGCCCGTACCGAACTCGCCCTCCCCAGCCCCCGGCCGCACGTCCGAATCTGCAAGGGAAGCGTCATGGCGGACATGGCAGCCATGAACTGATCATGGAGGCCGTACCGGGACTCGCCGCGCGGCGGGGAGGGGAATCGTGGACGGATCCGCGATCTCGCTCTCTCCGCTCCTTCGGCGTGCGCCCTGAGAACCCGAAGCGTAAGGAGACATCCATGCGTGCCAAGGCACGGAGCATCACCGCGGTTGTGGTCGCCATGACTTCGGTTGCCCTGCTGGCAGCCTGCTCGGCCGACGCCGAGGCCAAGGACGGCCAGCAGAAGGAGCAGGGCAGCAGCACTGCATCGACCGCGCCCCCGGCACCCGCGGCGCCCACGGGCCCGACGGCAGGAAAGGCCCCGTCCGAACTCCTCTCCTTCCCCTCCTCCAGCCGCACGTGGAAGGAGCTCCCGGAGTCGGGCGGCGTGAAGTACGCGAACGTGCGCGGCGAGCTCGCGGGTAGCGGCAGCTACGAGGCGTTCGTGTCCTTCCCCGCCGGGAAGGACAACCCGATGCACGTCCACAGCCAGGACCTGCCGACCGTCGTCCTGAAGGGCACCTTCTACGCCGACATCGACGGGAAGCGCGTCCAGTACCCGGCCGGTTCCTACTACCGCCTCCCCGCGGGCAGGCCACACCTGAGCGGATGCGAGAAGGGAGAGGACTGCCTCCTCTTCCAGTACCAGGACGACCATTTCGACCTGGAGCCCACCACGGCAGGCCAGTAGCCCAAGCCGACTCGCGGCCCTGCCGGGTGCGCGCACGACACCAGTCGGCGCGCCCCGGTCCCGGGTTCTGTTGTTCCTCGGGGTGTCAGGGTCGGCCGTTGCGCCGCAGCAGGATCGTCAGGGCGGCCCGGGAGGCGGCCATTGCGGCGACACAGCCCGCGGATTCGAGGCCGGTGGCGGCTGTGAGGGCTCCGCTCCCGGGCGGGGCGGCAGTGGTCGACCGCCGGTGTACGGCCGACGGCACTGCGCAGTTCGGACAGGCGTGAGTGCAGGGTCTGCCTCCTCCAGGCGTTGGACGAGCGTCAGCGCGATGTCCTGGCGCGCATGGGCATGGCCGCGACGGCTGGGTGACGGCCAGCCGCCCGGACACCCGGGGAGAGCGTCCCTCGTCGGGGGCGGTTTCGAGGTGGGGCCGTGTCTCCCTTGGCGGTACCGGCATTGACCGGCCATGAACATCAAGTACAGGGTGGCGGCCGCAGCGTTGGCTGCGGCCGCAGTGGCGGCAGCGGTGGTGCCCGCCGCCATGGCCGCGCCGGCCTACAAGTGCGCGTCCAGTACCAAGGATATTGACGACAGCGGCTATGACGGGCCGTGGCCGGACAACTGGAAGGTCACGGTGAAGACGTGCGCGGCCCGCTCCGGGAACACGGTCTACGCCTATGCCGAAGTGAAGTGGGACGGCACCCGTTTCCGCGAGGAGGACGACCCGACGATCTTCGACGGGGCCAAGCTGCGGTTGCAGATCAAGTTGTCCAGTGAGGGCACCGACTCCGTGGTGATCGAGGGGGACTTCACTGAACTTGAACGCCGGATGGGGAACAGCACCTCCGGGGGGAACTACGACGGCCACTACCGGACGCCGACGCTCAGCCACCGTGCCGGCCCCGGAGCGCTGGCCGACTCGGTGCTGTTCCTGGACTGGCACGGTGACGGCCGCGGCTACGGGCGCCACGACTACACGGGCTCGCCCACCGTCTGACCCCGGGCCGCCGCCGGGGTCGCGCTCGGCGCCGCTATTGACCGGCGCAGCGGCAGTGCGGCCCGCCACGCTCCCCGGGTGGCGGCCCGTCCGTGTTCACGCCCCGCCGGTGTCCGGGCTCCACACGGCCGGCCCGCCGCCGCGCCACTCGATCAGCAGCGCATCGTCAAGCCGGACGTCGTCCGGGTCGAGGCCGGCCCGCCGAAGGAACTCCAGAAGATCGCCGGGGCCCAGGGCGAGGCCGAGAATCTCGCCGTCGATCCGGGCACGGCGCCCGCCCTCGGTGTCGGGCGGAGACGTGACCACGCGCAGCAGAGTCGGGTGGTTGCGGTCTCGCGTTCCGCGGCGGAGGCAAGGGCCGCCTCCGTGCGGCTGAGTTCGCCGCGCAGGTAAGTGACCAGAGTCCGCAGCCGCGGAGGTCGAGCGGCAGGACGGACATGCTCAGCCCCCGTACTGCGCTTGCCCCGCGGCCTTGCAGGACGCACACGTGGGCGACGCGCCAACCCCGTATTTGCACGTCGGGGCGTGGCAGATCGCGCACGGGCCGATCTGGCTGGGAGCCCAGGTGGCGGGCTGGGGTCTGGCGGGGGATTCGGGGGCAGCCATTGTGACCGAGCGCGGTACATGGCCCGGTTGGACACCTCCGATGCACAGATTCGACCCGACGGTGACGCCGAGCGGAAGCTGGCCCGTCTGCTTGTGGTACCACCCGGGCGTGAGGGGATCAGCGCAGCAGTAGAGCGCCGGGCACCTGCTCGTCGAAGATTTCGATCAACCGGTCGAAGGCCGTCTGATCCTCGCTGGCACGAGCCGCGGCAAGCTCCTTGCGGGACTGGCGGCGGATGGTCGGCGACCGGGCTGAAATGGTCTTTCCAGTGCTGGGTATCAGCTGCTGAGGTCGAACACGCCCCACGCGGTGAACGGCTCGGCCTGCCGGCCTCTGGTACCTGCAGACCCGGCCGGTCGATCCGACCGAACCGACCGACATCGAGTCCTGGCCGATCGCCCAGGCCCTGTGGTCCCTGGGCTTCGTTGCCATCCTGCTCCATGTCAGCCCGCCCTGGGAGCAATGGCCCCGGCCGCTGGAACGCTGGAACGGCCTGGTCAGCCTGCTCAACTCACGCGCTGTCAGCGTCTACCCCTGGCATCAGGTGGCGTTGGTGGTCGCCATCCCGCTGATCGACCCCCTCTGGTCCGTCCACTTCGTCTCCACGCACCTCCAGTGGCTGCTGGCCATCCCATGGTTCACGCTGATGGTGGCGATCCCGCTGATCGGCCTGCTGGTGCTGATGTTCGGCTGGGTCGAGGACGTGGCCGCCAAGCGCTCGCCACGGCTGTTCCCGTACCCGCGCCGCCAACGGGGCAGGCGCCGCGCGGCTGCCTGACGGGCCGCGCCGCCCGCGCGGAAAACCACGGGCCGCCCCGCCACGCCGCCGCTACGATCGGGGCCCTCACCTTGATCACGGCGGTCCGACGGAGGCACCGATGGCACAGGCCCCCGAGCGGACCCCCGCCCACCCCGAACGGCTGGATCGGGGACACCCGTTCCGCCAGTGGAAGACCTGGCGCATACCCGGCACCGAGCTGACGCTCACCGGGTACTCACGCGCCAACGACAAGACGTTCTTCCACATCCCCGAACTGCGCTGCGCGCTCGACGCCGGCCTCGCCGAGGGCCGTCAGCCGGAGACCGTCTTCCTCACCCACACCCACCACGACCATTCCAAGGACCTCGACTACCTCGCCGCCAGGCCCGCCGGCGTCGACATCCACCTGCCCGCCCCCGCGGTCCCGTACGTGGAGCGCTTCCTGCGGGCCTCCGCCGAACTCAACCACGGAACGGCCTACGACCCCACCCTCGCCGCGAACTGCCGGCTGCACGGGGTGCGCGGCGGCGACGAGTTCACCTTCGGCCGCCGCGGGCACCACGTACGGGTGGTGGAGTGCGCGCACAAGGTGCCGTGCGTGGGCTACGCCTTCTCCGAACGCCGCAGGGAACTGCTGCCCGAATACGAGGAGTTGCGGCGCTCCATCGCCGGACAGGGCCGGGGCGGCGCCGAGTTCGGGCGTATCCTCGCGCAGCGCCGCAAGGAGGGCGCCGAGGTGGAACACGAGGTACTCAAGCCGTTGTTCGCGCTGCTCGGCGACACCCACGTGAGCGTCTTCGAGGACAACCCGTGGCTCTTCGCGTACCCGGTGGTCATCACCGAGTGCACCTACCTCGACGACGCCGAGCTGGAGCGCGCCGACCGGGTCGGGCACACCGTGTGGAGCCGGCTGAGGCCCGTCGTCGAGGCCCACCCGGACACCCTCTTCGTCCTCACCCACTTCAGCCTGCGCCACTCGGACCAGGACGTCCTCGCCTTCTTCGGCGACGCGCGCCCCGACAACGTGCTGCTGTGGGCGCACCCCGACAGTCGGCTGCCCGAACAGCACCAGCACGGCGGCGGAGGTCGGCATGGCGGCTGACAGCGGGTGGTCACCGTACCCCAAGATCCCCTCCCGGGCCCGGCTGGGCGAGGCGAGGGCGGTCCGGGAGTGGGTCGCGCTGGAGAAGGTCCACGGAGCGAACTTCGCCGTCGTGTGCGACCGGGCCGGAGCACGCCCGGGCAAGCGCCGCGAACTGCTCGGCGAGAGCGGCCTCGACGAATTCTTCGGCGTGGGACGGATATGGCCGGCCCTGGCCGTCGCCGCGGACCGCTGTGCAGCCGCCCTGCGCCGCGCGTACGGCACCCATCCCTCGGCACCGGTCACGGTCTACGGCGAACTGGCCGGCGGGCGCTACCCGCACCCGCACGTGCCGCCCTCGCCGGGTACGGAGCCGGTGCAGACCGGCGTCTGGTACGCGCCGGGGCTGCTCTGGCTGCCGTTCGACGCCACGGTCGAGACGGTCGGCGGCGGCACCCGCTGGGTCGGCGACCGGGCGCTGCGGCAGGCCGCCGACGCCGCGGGCCTGCACTGCGCCCCGCTGATCGCACGCGGTTCACTCGCCCAGGTGCAGGAGCGGACGCCGGCATTCCAGACCCGGGTGCCGGCCCTGCTCGGCCTTCCCGAACTGCCCGGCAACCTCGCGGAGGGACTCGTCATCAAGCCGGCCGACGAGTGGCGGACCCCCGACGGCACCGACACCGGGCCGGCCGCCCGCCCGGTGGCCAAGTACAAGCACCCCGCCTTCGCAGAGGACGAGCGCTTCGACGGCTCGCGCCCGTACCGGGCGCCGGCCGAAGGCGCGGCCGGGGTGCCCGGCTGGCTCCTCGGCCAGGTCGCCGCGCTGCTCACCCCGGCCCGGGCGGCGGCAGCCGTCGGCAAGCTGGGCCCGTGCACCCCGGCCGAGGAGGTCGCCGCCGAGATCACCCGGGACGCGGTCGAGGAGGCAGCCGAGGCCCTCGGAGGCCTCGACGACGGCCTCGCCCCGGCCCTGGAGCGGGCGCTGCACGCCGGCGCGCTCGCACTCGCCCGCTTCGACGCGGCCGACCGCCGGGCCCCGTGATTCAGAGCCCGGCCAGCGTGTCGCGCAGCCTTCGGGCTTCCTTCAGCAGGAGGGACGACCCCGGCCGCCGGGCCAGAGCGGTCACCTCGGGCAGTTCGCCGCGCGCGCCCGACAGCCGAGCGGCGTCCGCCGCGACGGCGAGCAGCGCCCCGTGCGCCTGCGGCCGGGTGCTGGCCAGGAGGCCCGGGAGTGCGGCGGCCAGGACCGCCCAGACCGGGGCGGCGCCCTGCGGGGCGGCGGCCGCCGCCCGCAGAGAATCGGTCGCCAGGTCGACCTTCAGCGTGCCCAGCCCCACGAGTTCGGCGAGCTCCCGGCCCAGCAACTCCTCGTCCAGGCTGTCCCGCGCGGCCAGCAGGAGCAGCGCCCGTACGGCGGCGTCCCGGTCCTCCTGGGGAACGGAGGCGAGCCCGTAGGCGACGGCGATGTGCACGGCCGGTCCGGCCGGGCCGTCGGCCGCGGCGAGCGCCTCCAGGAAGCCGGGCGCGCCGCGGCCGCCGTCCTGATCGGCCGCCGACGCGACCCCCGTGAGCAGCCGGGCCGCGGCGATCTCCGGGTGCCAGGGCAGAGTCGCGACCGTGTGCGCGTCCCGGAAGTCCGCCAGGGACCCGTGCGGGCAGGAGATGGCCGGCTCGAACCTTCGGAACAGCGACCAGAACTGCCGGGGGAACGCCCCGCGGCCCTCGATCGCCTCGTGCCCCACCAGGATCCGGCGGCCGACGCGGGCTCCCCGGCGCCGGCTGGGACGTTCGGGCGCACCGGACTCGCGCTCCCGCCACCCCGCCGGCTGCGGCAGCCCGCCCTGCCGCAGCCAGTCGGCCACCCGGGGCCCCTCCGCCAGCTCCAACTTCTCGGCGGCGCACACGGCTTCGGCGTCGACCGGGCCGCAGCAGCGTAGCAGCGCCTGCCCCAGGTCCGCCGGGCCGGGCCGGACCCCGAGGCGCCCGTACTCCGCGAGCCGCTCGACCAGATGGCGCGGCTCCACCGCACCGGTCGGCCCGCTCGGCACGGACAGCGGGAACGGGACGGGGTCGCCGGCCCGCAGCCGTGCCTGGAGTTCACCCACGCGCGCCCCCGCGATGTAGTCCAGAGCCACGTGCTGGCACAGCTCGAGCCAGCCCGCCCCGGCGTTCTCCCAGGACTCCTCGGCCCGCACGGGCTCCACCGCGGCGCCGACGATGCCCGCAAGGTACGCCACCTGCGGGTCCGGCCGTACCGCGAACTCCCGCGGGACGGACCCCAGCGCGGCGGCCAGCTCCTCCCTGTCCCGGTAGGCATGCACCACCACGGCGCTGAGCAGCCGCTCGAACGTCTCCACACCGGGGCCGAGCCGCTCGCCCAGCACGGCCGCCACCTCGTCGGCGAGCGCACCGGGTGACGGCACGGCGTATTCCCCCTCGACCATGGAACGCAGGTTAGACGCTCCCACCGACAGCGGGCCCACCGTACGGACGTAGCCGCCTGTCCCTGGCCTCGCGGGGTGGCGGGACGGGAATCCCGCGCCGTCGGGACGCTGGCCCCAGGCGGTCGGGACAGCGGGCGCGGGACCGTGGTGGGGCGGGGGAAGGCCCTCCGCTCGGCACCACAGGGGGACGGCATGACCGGCACGGGGGAAGACGGGCGCGCTTGGGGGTGGGGCGGGATCGTGACCGCCCTCGCGGGGATCGGGGTGTTCGTGGCGGCGGGGCCGCTGTGGCCCTTCGAGGAGAGCGATCTCGTCGACAACGCGGCGATGGTGGCCCGCTTGGACGACACGACCATGTGGTGGGCGTTCACCACACAGCTCGCGTTCACGCTGGCCGCCTTGGGGGCCGCGGTCTTCGGTGCCGGGCTCAAGCGGCGGCTGGAGCGGGAGTGCCCGGCCGGCAGCCTGGTGCCGATGACCGCGTTCATGGGGATGCTGCTCACCAGTGTGATGAGCCTGGCCGGGTGCGGGATGGGGACCGAGGCCTTCCACCAGATCCGGATGCGGGCCAAGAGCGACCCGGACACCCTCATGGCCTCGATGGGGCAGCTCGGCACGTACGGCTGGCTCTGGACCGGACTGCTGCTCACCGCCGCCGCCCTGGTCGTCGCGGCCTTCCGGCAGGGGGCCGTCGGGCGCTGGATCGGGGTGGTGAGTGTGGTCTTCGGGCTTCTGCTCGCCGTGACGCAGGTGACCCCGTTCCAGTACATGGCCCTGATGGTCGGCGTACCGTATCTGCTCGTCCTCGGTGTCGCGTTCACTTTCGGTCGGCGTGTCCCGGCCTGACCCTGTGACAGGGACGCGCTGCCTTGAGACCCTCATTCCATGGGGGACTTGGGGGATTTAGAAGCAGCGGGACGCAATCGACAGCGATGCGGCGGCGGCCATCGGGGGGTGGCCGCCGCGGTTCTCGCGTCCACCTGGGGGCTCGCGGTCGCCGGGATCGTCCTCGCCGTCATGACGGGCGCACCCTGGAACAGCGACCAGGGGTTCTTCATCGTCGACACCGCCAACGCGCTCGTGTACGGGCTCGTCGCGGCCGTCGTACTGAGCCGCCGCCTGCACCTGGTGGGCTGGCTCGTCGCCCTGACGGCGGCGGGCACGGGCGTCGCGGCCGTCCAACAGCGCGAGGCAGATCGCGGCACGGGTGGGGTCGGCCAGCAGCCCGGCGAGCCGGGCCAGAGGTTGTACGGACATGGGGCCCATCATGCCCGGCGACGGTTCGGTGCGCGCCGAAGTCTCCCGCACCTAGCGTGGGTCGCATGACGATCTCCGACCCATCAGTCCTCTCCTCTCGTGTCACTGCGTACGCCGACGCCCGTGCAGTGCTCGACCAGCCGCTTCTGGTCCCCGAACCAGGCGCCGATTCGGCGGATGCGCCCGCAGGCTCCCTGGCCTGGTTGCGCGCCACTGTCGCCGGCACTGTCACGTTGTCGGGCGGTCTGGGATGATCTTCGGGTTGGGGGTGTCGGAGGGGATCGTTCGTGTCGTCGTGTGTGGTGCCGTCATACCGGAACCACCGGTATCCGGTGGAGGTCATCTCGCACTGTGTGTGGCTGTACTTCCGCTTTCCCCTCAGCTTCCGCGAGGTGGAGGAGCTGATGCTGGAGCGCGGCATCGTGGTGTCCTACGAGACGGTCCGCCGCTGGTGTCTGAAGTTCGGCCAGGCGTATGCCAACGCGCTGCGCCGGCGGCGCCCGCAGCCGGGCGACAAGTGGCAC